>NZ_JBFAJA010000054.1:0-61380 GCF_040654975.1 Dactylosporangium sp. NPDC050588
ATCGACCGGCACAGCTACCAAGCCACCACCAGCATCGACATCATCAACCCCTACCCTTGACAACCCACCGAACCACCTAACTGAACGGCGTTGGGACTAGAACAGCCCGGGCAGCGCCGACGAGTACCCCAGGATCCGCTGCGGATCGGCGTCCAGGACGTTCGACAGCAGCGAGGCGTACACGGCGCGGAAGTCGGTCGTGAACTTCAGGTCGCCGTTGTCCAGGTCGGACAGGCTGGGCTGCTCGCCGTACAGGCCGCCGCGCACGGGGCTGCCGAGCAGGAACATGTTCGAGGCGGTGCCGTGGTCGGTGCCGTCGGAGCCGTTCGCGGCGACCCGCCGGCCGAACTCGGAGTAGACGGCCACCACGACCCGGCGGCCCGCCTCGGTCTTCGCCATCCGCGCGGCGAAGCCGGTCAGCGCCTCGTCGAGCCGGCGCAGCAGGTTCTCCTGCGAGTCCCGCTCCTCGGCGTGCAGGTCGAAGCCGCCCAGCGAGACCGAGAACACCCGGGTGGCGACGTTCGCCTCGACGCAGCGGGCGACGAGGTCGAGCTGCGCCTTCAGGTCGGAGCGGCCGCCGGTGCCGGTGCCCGTGGTCTCCTCGCCGGTGTCGTCGTGGTCGCCGTCGGCGGCGGTGCGGACGAGGGCGTCGACGCTGACCAGGTCGGCGAACGCGCGGGCGGCCCGCGCCTGCAGCGGCGGCTCGCCCTCGGCGGGCGCGCCGAGCTGCGACAGGGTCTCGGTCCGCACCCCGTTGGGCAGGGCGAGACCGGTGACCGGCACGGCCGCGCCGGCGCTGTTGGCCCCGGCGAGCAGCGGCGGCAGGACGGGCTCGAAGGACACGGCGTGCCGCGGGTCGCCGCCGAACGTGTCCAGCCAGCGGCCGAGCCAGCCGGTGTTGCCGGGCCGGTCCGGCTGCGCGGTCTGCCAGATGTCCATGGACCGGAAGTGGCTGTGGTCGGGCTTCGGGTAGCCGACCCCGCGGACGACGGCGAGCTTCCCCGCGTCGTACATCTGCTTGAACCCGCTCAGGGCGGGGTTCAGCCCGACCGTGTCGTTGAGGCGGATGACCTCCTCGGCGGTGTAGGCGAGCTCGTTGCGCGCCTCCCGGTAGCCCTTCTCCGCGAACGGGATGACATTCGCGAGGCCGTCGTTTCCCCCGTACAGGGTGACCAGCACCAGCGTCTTCGCGTCGCCGGGCCGGTCGTCCCAGGTCGCGGTGTCGAAGACGTCCCGCAGGGTCCACGCACCACCGGCAGCGAGCGCGGAGGCGCCGACGACACCGCTGGTGATCAGGAACTTGCGCCGGGTGACGGTATCCATGAGAACCACCTAGGCAATCGCGTACTCGGGGCTCGCCAGACCGAGGGCCAGGAGCCTGCGGGGGTCGCCGGCGACGGCGTCGAGCGCGGCGCGGGTCCGGTCGGTGAACGCGTCGACGACGAGCAGCCGGGCGAGGGCGTCCGCCCGCTGGCCCTTCGGCGCCGCGCCGATCCGGTCGAGGACCGGCTGCGGGGCCTTGCCGGCCAGCAGCTGCGCCATCTTCAGCCGGGCCTGGGTCGCCGACGTGGTGAGCCACGCGGCGCCGGCGGGCCAGCCGCCGACGCTCGGCGGGCGCAGCGGGACCTGGCCGAGCTGGTTGAGGCCGCCCTGCAGCTGCTTGCGCTGCTGCTCCGGCATGTCACCGGGGCGCAGCCCGAGCTGGCGCAGCGCGCCGACGAGCCACTCCACCGGCTGCTTGACCAGCTCGGCGTGGCCGTCGGCGAGCAGCAGCACGCGGAGCATCGCCGCCGTCGTGGACTGCCGCTTCGCCTCGGCGAGCACCGCCTCCGGGATCGGGTTGTCGCCGCAGTACCGCAGCCACAACCGCCGCGCGATGAACTCCGGGCACGCGGGCTGCCCCAGCAGCAGCGCGGCGAAACCGTCGGCGTCGAAGTCGGCGGTCGTGCCGAGGATGGTCTTGGGCTTGGCGTCGTGCCGCTTCGGGTTGAGGCTCGCGGTGCCGGACTTCGGGTCCACGACCCAGCCGGTCAGCGCCCTGGCGCCCTCCCGCACGTCCTGCTCGGTGTAGTGACCGACGCCGAGCGTGAACAGCTCCATCAGCTCGCGGGCGAGATTCTCGTTGGGCGCCTTGACGGTGTTCCTCTGCCCGTCCAGCCAGATGATCAGCGCCGGGTCGCGGACCATCGCGCGGACCATCGTGCCGAAGTCGCCGAGCGCGGTGCGGGCGAGGGTCTGCTGGTGGCCGAGCATCAGCGGCCCGTACTTCACCTTGTCTGCCGACGTCGCCCAGTGCCCGTGCCAGAAGAACGTCAGCTTCTCGTGCAGCTGATCCTCGGCCTGGACCATCCGGTCCAGCCACCAGTACCCGACGGTGCGGATCTGCGCGGCCCGGTCGGTCTTCTCGTTGACCACCGGGGGGAGCTTCGGCACGGGTGTCCGGGCCGCGCCCGCGTCGTCCCCGGCGGGGCTGATCAGGGCGTCGAGGGTCGCGGACAGGCCGGCCCGCTCCGCCGCGTCGACCTCCTCGGCGGTCGGCCCGAAGGTCGCGCGGCGCAGCAGGTGCGCGAGTGCTTTCCGATCGGCCATGCGGCCAACGGTAGGCCCCGCGTGTTCGAGCCACGTAAAACGGCGGTCAGGCTCCGGCGAAGACCGGCTTCTGCTTCTGCACGAATGCGGCCGTCGATGCCTTGTGGTCCGCCGTCTGCCCGCAGACCGCCTGGACCTGCGCCTCGACCTCCAGGGCTTCCCGCAGCGTGCCGGAGGAGCCGGCGGCGAGCTGGCGCTTGATCTGCGCGTACGCGACGGTGGGGCCGGCGGCGAGGCGGGCCGCGAGCTCGAGGGCGACCGGCAGCACCTGCTCGTCGTCGTCGACCAGGCGGGTCAGCAGGCCGAGACGGTCCGCGGCCGGCGCGTCGACCGGCTCGGCGAGCAGCAGCAGCTCGGTCGCCTTCGCGTGCCCGACGAGCCGGGGCAGCGTCCACGACACGCCGGTGTCGCCGGCGAGACCCACGTTGGCGAACGCCATCAGGAACCCGGTGCCCGGCCCGCCGATCCGGAAGTCGGCGAGCAGCGCCAGGGACGCCCCGGCGCCCGCCGCCATGCCCCGGACGGCCGCGACGACCGGCTTCGGCATGGTCAGGATCAGCTCGGCGATCGGGTTGTAGTGCTCCCGGACCGTCGACAACGGCGCGTCGCTGCCGGACTCCAGCAACGCCACGTGCTCGCGGAGGTCCTGCCCGACGCAGAACGCCCGGCCGGTGCCGGCGAGGACGACGGCCCTGACCGCGGTGTCCTCGGCGAGCTCCTTGAGGGTGTCGCGCAGGGCCACCTTGGTGGCGGTGTCCAGCGCGTTGAGCGCCTCGGGACGGTTGAACGTGACGACGGCGACCGCTTCATTGCGCTCGACCTGCAGACTCATGCGATGAACTCCTTCTACGTTCGCAGACACTGGTCAACGTAGCGGTCGGCGGCGGGGCGCAGGCGACCCGCATGCCGGTCGAAGAACGCCGCCGCCGCCGTCCCCGGCCAGTGCTGCGGCAGCAGCTCGGGCGGCAGCTGCGGGTCGCGGAACAGGAACGCCCGCCACGCGTGCACCAGCGTGAACCTCGCCGCGTACGCGCGCTCGTCGTCGGTGCCGGGGCCGAGCGACGACACCAGCGGCGTCAGGTCGGTCACGAACTGCTCGTACGCCTCGCCGATCGCCCGCAGGTCCCAGGCGCGCGTCACGAGCTGCTCGCCGCCGGCGACGTGCGCCGCGCTGAACCGGTCGTACCGGACGCCGGCCTCGACGAGCAGCGCGTCGACCCCCTCGCCGGGCCGCGGTGCGATCCAGGTGGACGCGTCGATCGCCCCGTAACCGAGAAATCCCAGGTTGGCGACGAGTTTCGCCCGCGCGCCTCGGTGCTGCGGCGGGTCCAGCGTGATGAGATCGAAGCGGCCGTCCCAGCCGGCGTCGCCCGTGGGGGTGCGGTAGATGCGGGCACCCGCCGCGTCGAGCCGCCGTGCCGCCTTCGGGGTGATGCCGTAGCCGGGACCGGTCGGCAACCGTAAAGGGTGCAGCCAACCCTGCCGTACCATCCGTGACACCGCGGTCCGGACGGCGGGTGGCGCGATGCCGAGGGGTGCGAGCAGGCGCACGAGGGCCGCTATGGCGGCCCGTCCACCGCGGGGACGGAGATGGTCGCCATAGAGATCAAAGAGGGCGGACCGGGCCTGCATGGCCGCTTATTGTGACAGTTGACCGGCGTTCACCGCCAGGAGTTGTCACATGGTTCGCGTCCCAGTTTGGGTCTTGGGGCCATCATCAGGGAAAATCATCTGTTGGCGCGTTCATCACGAGTCCGAAGGCCGGGGAGGCAGGTTCCGGCCGACGCTGGTGGGTGACCGCGCGGGCATGCGGGGACGGCTGTGCCACCTGATGTCTGGGACATCAGGGAGCGAAGGGAGACAACATGGCGGCCATGAAGCCGCGGACAGGCGACGGTCCGCTGGAGGTCACCAAGGAGGGCCGGGGCATCGTCATGCGGGTCCCGCTGGAAGGTGGTGGGCGGCTCGTCGTCGAGATGACCAAGGATGAGGCCAACGAGCTCAGCGAGGCACTGAAGACCGCCACCGGCTGAGGTCTTCTCGCTCATCCGGCACGACCCCGCGCAACCGAGTGGCCCTGAGACGGTCGCTCCCCGAGGCGTGCGCGGAAACATGTGAGTTTCGAGTGGAGGCAAGCTCTTGCTGGACATCCGGTTCGCCACGGCCCGCAACGTCTCCGGTGCGGTCGCCGCTGTCGTGCCGGCCGCCGACTCTTCCGACGACCCCGCGGCGACACGGCTGGCCGCCGTGCGGGCGTCGCTGGCGAGATTGAAGCTCGGCCCGGCCGACCTGGACGACATCACCGCGTTCCTGCTGGATGTCGAGCACTCCGGGTCGGCCGGCACCCTGCACAAGCTGCCGCGCGCCGGGCACCGCCCCGACCTGCTCTTCTTCGTCGGCGTCGGGTCCGGCGACGAGGCCGGCTGGCGGGCCGCGGGTGCGAAGCTCGCCAGGTCCGCCGGCGACGAGCCGACGCTCACCCTCCTCCTGCCCGACGACGTCACGCCGGCCGCGGTGCGGGGGCTCGGGGAGGGGCTGTGGCTCGCGTCGTACCGCTTCCGCCTCGGCGCCGACGAGCCCCCATCGCTGCGCCGGGTCAACCTCGCCGCCGCCCGGCCGTCCGACCCCGAGGCGGGCCTCGCCGCCGATCTTGAGGCGGGCCTCGCCGCCGCGAAGGTGGTCGCCGAGTCGACCCGCCTCGCCCGCGACCTCACCAACATGCCCAGCGACGAGAAGACCCCCGCCTGGTTCGCGAAGCGGGTCGAGAAGGCCGCCGCCGGCGTGCCCGGGCTGACGGTGACCGTCCGCGACCCGAAGGCCCTCGCCGAGCAGGGGTTCAACGCGATCCTCGCCGTCGGCGGCGGCTCCACCCGCGGCCCGCGCCTGGTCGAGCTGTCCTGGCGCCCGCGCGGCGCCCGGCGGCACGTGGTCCTGGTCGGCAAGGGCATCACGTTCGACACCGGCGGCATCTGCATCAAGCCCCTGTCCGGCATGAAGCTCATGCGCAAGGACATGGGCGGCGCGGCGGCCGTGATCGGCGCGACCCTCGCCGCCGCGGCGCTGCGCCTCCCGGTGCGCATCACCGCCCTCGCCCCCCTCGCGGAGAACGCGATCGGCGCCGACTCCTTCCGCCCCGGCGACGTGATCCGCCACTACGGCGGCACCACCTCGGAGATCCACAACACCGACGCCGAGGGCCGCCTCGTCCTCGGCGACGCCATGGCCTACGCCGTCCGGCGCCTGCGCCCCGACACGATCGTCGACCTGGCCACCCTCACCGGCGCGCAGGGCGTCGCCCTCGGCAAGCGCACCGCCGCCCTCTACAGCTACAACGACACCCTCGCCAAGGAGCTCACCACCGCCGCCGACACCGCGGGCGAGTCGGTCTGGCGCATGCCCCTGCACGACGACTACGCAGACGCCCTCGACAGCGACGTCGCCGACATCGTCAACTCCACCGACGTCGGCGCCGGCTCCGTGATGGCCGCGCTCTACCTCCGCGAGTTCACCGGCCCACTCCGCGACCAGTGGGCCCACATCGACATGTCCTCCTCCGCCTGGTCCGACTCCCCCGACGCCGACCTCACCAAGGGCGCCACCGGCTGGGGCGTCCGCACCCTGCTGCGCTGGCTGGAGACAACAACCTGACGCCCCGCCCCTCCAGCCACCACCCCACCGACCCCTGCAACCGCGCCCCCGGCCAGCGCGGTGATCGAAGCCTGGTTCCGGCCGTGCTGACGGCCAGCGCCGTCCTTCGATCAAGCGGACGGCGCGAATGGGCCGGCGTTGCGGGTGGCCCTGCCCGTCGGCGCGGCGCCTGTCCCGCGCGTGGTGCATCGGTCCGCCGCCTGACGGTTTACTGACCGTAACGGCTGCGATGCGGCGGCCCTGCCCGGCGTGGTGATCGAAGCCTGGCTCTGGTCGTGCTGGCGGCCGCTGCTGTCCTTGGATCAAGCGGCCGGTGTGGAGGGGCCGGTGTTGCCGGTGGGGCGGCTGGTTGGTGCGGCGTCCGTCGCGCGCGTGGTGCTCTGGTCCGGCGTCTGACGGTTTGCTGGTCGTGCCCGCTGCGGTGTGGGCAGTAGCGGCGCCGAGTGGTGTACCCCGATCCGCCGGGGGCGTGGCCGGTGTGGTGATCGAAGGCTGGTTCTGGTCGTGGTGGCGGCCGGTGCTGTCCTTCGATCAAGTGGATGGCGTGGAGGGGCGGTGTTGCGGGTGGGGTGGCCGGTCGGTGCGGCGCGCGTTGTGCATTGGTCCGGGCGTCTGACGGTTTGCTGGTCGTGCCGGCTGCGGTGGGGGCAGCAGTGGCGCCGAGTGGTGTACCCCGATCCGCCGGGGGCGTGGTCGGTGTGGTGATCGAAGGCTGGGTCTGGTCGTGGTGGCGGCCGGTGCTGTTCTTCGATCAAGTGGATGGCGTGGAGAGGGCCGCGTTGTCGGCATGGGGCTTGTCGGTTCGGAGGCGAGACGGATCTTGCTTCTGCGACCCAACTGCGGAACGGAGGTGCTGTGCGCGGCCTGCCGGCTGCTGCCCCGGGCCGAGACGCCGATCGGGTGGTGCCAACCGGGCAGCTAGCGGCGGCGGCCGGTCGGGACATGCCGGACCCCGAGGTGTGAGGTCCGTGCAGCACCGCGACAGCGGCTGTGAACCTGCGAGGCGATGTAGCCCTAGAATCCGGCAAAACGGGCGTCCGTAGCGGTCAGGCAAACCGGGGCAGGCCCGTGAGGCTAGAGGGCGGGCAGGGCGGCCGGGCGTCGGGCCGCGAGCCTGTGGGTGTGGGCGGCCACACCGGCGGCCACACCGGCGGCCACACCGCGCCGTCGTGGGTGAAGGCGTCCGGGCTGTGATTGACGACGGCTGGACGGTGCTGGTTGGTGACTCGGCCCCGGCGTGGAGTGGTGGAGCGATGGGAGAACCCGGCGAAGCGGGGCATGCCGCAGGAATTCGGCAACCGGGCAGCTCCGAGGGTCGAGGGGCCGGTCGGGTGGTCGGTGGACGTCGCGTGCCGGGTCGTGGGTTGGGTGGGTCGGGGAGTTGCGGCGGGAGGAGGACTGAACGGTGGCGGTGGGGCTCGGCTCCGGGTGCCTGCGGGCGCGGGGTGGCGACCTGAGAACTCGACGAATCGAGCGGGCGGGCAGCGATCTAAGAGCCCGACAAACGCGATCGCGCCGCGGCAGTCGAAGTGGTTGGGGCAAGGCGACGGATCGGCTTCAGGAAATCGGGGAGCCCAGAGATCGGGAAGTCGGAGAGTCAGGCGGGAAAGTCGGGAAGGTCGGCGCGTTAGGGGAGTCGGGACGCGTGATGACCCAGCGCCGCGAAAATGGGCGTGAGGCGGGAACAGCGAGGCGAGCGCGGACGACCGGAACGCCCGCAGAGGGCCGTCGCCGGTGGCCGGACACTCCCCCACCGGCATGAGCGGCGGGGGAGTGTCCGGGTCGGCCGGACAAAGGCCCGGACAAAGGCCCCGACAAAGGCCCCGACAAAGGCCCCGACAAAGGCCCCGACAAAGGCCCCGACAAAGGCCCCGACAAAGGCAGAGTGCCGGGCGCCGGCGGGTCAGGAGGCCTGGGCGGCTGGGTGGTCGTCGTGGGGTGCGGCGGCGTGCAGTGTGGGTGCTGGTCGCGCCGTCACGGTGAGGGAGGCGCTCAACTCGCCCTCGGTCTGGCGCAGGAGATACGGCGTGCGGGCCGCCCGGCCGGGGGAGCGGGCGGAGCGGGCGGCGGCGCGGCGGTCCTGGTCGAGCCAGTCCAGGGCGGTGCGGACGGTGTAGGCCCACCAGCCGATCGTGGCGCCATACCACTCGCGGAGCTCGGCCGGGGAAGGAGCGGGGGTGCCGTAGACCGACTCGGCGGAGGTGAGGTGCTGGCGCATCTCGAGGGGAGCGCGGTCTGGGTGGCCGAGGGCGCGCAGGAGCAGGGCGTGGGCGGTGAAGGGGCCGATGCCGCGCACGGACAGCAGCGTGTCATAGACCTCGTCGGCGGGGGCGGTGCGCAGCCGGTGCTCGTCGAGGCTGCTCAGGGCGGTCAGCACGGCATGGACGCGGCGGGCGCTCAGCGTGTTGCTGGCATAGGGCGTGAGGCCCTTGACGCCGAGCGCCACCAGCGTGGACATCGGCGGGAACGCGGCATAGCGGACGCCGTCGACGATGCCGTGCGGGCCGTGGTCGGTGAGGAGGCGGCGCTTGTACGCCTTGGCGAACCAGTGGGCGGAGTGGTGCACGAGCGTGTAGAAGACGGCGGCCTCGGTGAACGAGGCGAAACGGACCTGGTGCAGGCCTTCGGTGGTGGTGAGGATCGAGGTCATGGCCGGGTCGGCGCGGGCCATGCGCAGGAACGTGGCGCGGTCGTCGCGGAGGCTCAGCCAGTCGCTGACCCGGTCGCCGACCGCCTCGGTCTCCCCGGGTCTCAGCTCGCCGTCGCTGAACACGGTGAGCGCGACGCCGGGGAGCCCGTCGTCGCGGGCGGTGACCTCGGCGACGACGGCACGGGCCGGGTCGGACGGGTGCAGGAACGCGCGGCGGGCGCGGCCGGCGGTGACGAGCTGGTCGCCGCTGCAGGGGGCGAAGGACTCCATGGCGCGCAGCGAGCAGGCGAGGTCGAACGGTGCCGTGGCGGACAGGACGGTGCTGGTGGTCGTGCCGAGTGCTGTCATGCCCCCATTTTCGAACAGGGGTACGACAATTCCGGGGACGGAAAAGCCGCGCGCCTCAAGGGGCGAGGCGCGCGGCTAGCAACGATGTTCCCATCGCCGCGGACGTGGGACAACCCTGTCACCGTTCGGGTGAGTGTGATGCGTTACGACCCACGGGCTGGGCGCCTGAACAGCGGCGGCGGCCGACGTACGATGGCGGCATGTCAGCCCCGGCCACCACCGTCGAAGCCGCGATCGCCGCCGCCCTGTCGACCGTCGACGACCCCGAGATCCGCCGACCGATCACCGAGCTCGGTATGGTGCGCGAGGTCGTGCTGCGACCTGACGGCGTCGCGGTGATCGGGCTGCTGCTCACGGTGGCCGGCTGCCCGCTGAAGGACAAGCTGCGGACCGACATCACCAGCGCGGTCGGCGCGGTCGAAGGGGTCACCGGGGTCGAGGTCGACTTCGGGGTCATGACGCCCGAGCAGCGCAAGGAGCTGCAGAGCAGCCTGCGCGGTGACGTGCAGGAGCCGGTCATCCCGTTCGCCCAGCCGGGCTCGCGGACCAGGGTCTACGCGGTCGCCAGCGGCAAGGGCGGCGTCGGCAAGTCGAGCGTGACGGTCAACCTGGCGGCGGCGCTCGCCGCGAAGGGGCTCAAGGTCGGCGTCGTCGACGCGGACATCTACGGCCACTCGGTGCCGCGGATGCTCGGCGCGGACGGCCGGCCCACGCAGGTCGAGTCGATGATCATGCCGCCGTCGGCGCACGGGGTGAAGGTCATCTCGATCGGGATGTTCACGCCCGGCAACGCGGCGGTGGTGTGGCGCGGGCCGATGCTGCACCGGGCGCTGCAGCAGTTCCTCGCCGACGTCTACTGGGGCGACCTGGACGTCCTCCTGCTGGACCTCCCGCCGGGCACCGGTGACGTGGCGATCTCCCTGGCGCAGCTGCTGCCGTCGGCGGAGATCCTGGTCGTGACGACCCCACAGGCCGCCGCGGCCGAGGTCGCGGAGCGCGCGGGCTCCATCGCCCTGCAGACGCACCAGCGCATCGTCGGCGTCGTGGAGAACATGTCCTGGCTGGAGCTGCCCGACGGCCAGCGCATGGAGCTGTTCGGCAGCGGCGGCGGCGCGCAGGTCGCGGAGTCGCTGAGCCGGGCCGTCGGCGCGAAGGTCCCGGTGCTGGGCCAGATCCCGCTCGACACGCGCCTGCGCGAGGGCGGCGACGCCGGTCTCCCGCTCGTGCTGTCCGACCCGTCGGCGCCCGCCGCGGCCGCGCTGATCACCGTCGCCGACCGCCTCGCCGTGCGCCGGGAGAGCCTCGCCGGCAAACCGCTCGGCCTCAAGCCCGCCGGTCGCTGATTTCAAGAGCGACAACCGCGGCCACTGTACGAGAGACCGCCTGCGCAGCTAGCTGGTCGCAGGCGGTCTGACCGCAGGTGAGGCCGAAGCCCCGCGAAGCACGGCCGGCAGGCGTCAGGTGACGTCGTCCCAGGAGGGGCGGGCCGGAGCCGGGGCGGGGGTCGCGGCCGACTTGGTGAGCGACGTGGGGGTCGCCGCAGGCGTCGCCGTGGCGTTGATGCCCTTGGCGGCCGCCTCCGCGTCGCGCTTGACCGAGTCGGCGACGCCGCGGACCTCGCCGACGATGTCCTGGAGAGGACGGCGCAGGGCGGCCTCGTCGGCCTCGCTCAGCAGGTGCTTGCGCAGGAAGGCCTTCGGGTGGAGGTCCTCGAGCTGGATGTCGGTGCCGAGCTCGCGGCTCAGGTCACCGGTGGCGTTGCGGGCCATCTGGCGGACGTTGCGGAGCATGCGCATGCCGTCGCTGATCGCCTTCGGCAGCCGGTCGGGGCCGAAGATGAACAGCCCCACCAGGATGATGACGATGAACTCCCAGCCACCGAGGTTTTCCAAGCCCATTGCCGGCCTCCTTGCTCTCGCCCGCCAGCCTACGCACCCGTGGCCCCCGCGGGGAGGGCCCACCGGTCACTTCGCGTCGGCGACCAGGGTCACCGAGGTCTTCTCCTTGGTGGTGCCGCGCAGGTACTGGATCTCGACGACCGCGCCGGGAGCGTACTTGCGGATGAGGGCCGTCAGGTCCCAGAACTCCTCCACGGGCTTGCCGTTGACGGCGAGGATGACGTCGCCGGCGTGCAGACCGGCGCCGGCGGCCGGGCCGTTGGCTTCGACGGAGGCGAGGCGCGCGCCGCCCGCGGGATTGCGGTAGCTCGGGTCGGGTGAGACACCCATCACAGTGCGCCGGGCCTTGCCGGTGTTGATGACGTCCTGGGCCACGCGGCGGGCGTGGTTGATCGGGATGGCGAACGCGAGGCCCACGTTGCCGGCCGTCGCCTGGTCCTCGGAGAGGGTGCCGATCACGGAGTTGATGCCGACGACACGGCCGGCGCCGTCGAAGAGCGGGCCGCCGGAGTTGCCCTGGTTGACGGCCGCGTCGGTCTGGATCGCCGAGTAGTAGCGGGCGGTGCCGCCCTCGCTGGTACGGATGGGACGGTCGAGGTAGCTGACCACGCCATACGTGACCGTGCTGGTCAGGCCGAGCGGGGCGCCGACCGCGACGACCGGGTCGCCGACCTGCAGCTGGTCGGAGTCGCCGAACTCGACGGGTTTCAGCTGGTCTTCGGGCAGGCCGGCGGTGTCGATCTTCAGCACGGCGATGTCGGACTCGTCGTCGCTGCCGACGACGGAGGCCGGGGCGACCGAGGCGTCGGTGAAGCGGACCGTGGCGGAGCCGTTGCCACCCTGCACCACGTGGTTGTTGGTGATGACGTAGCCGTCGTTGGACACCACGAAGCCGGAGCCCAGGGACGTGCCGGCGCCCACCCGCATGCTGATCGTGACGACGCTGGGGAGGACCTTCTTCGCGAGGGCGGCGACGGTGTCCGGCGGGCGGCCGTTCAGCGGCGGGTTGCCGCCGAGGGTGGAGCCGCCCAGGACGCCACCGCCGCCACCGGCGAACACGTAGCCGAGGGTGCCGCCGAGCGCGCCGGCGAGCAGGGCGGTGATGATCGACACCATCAGGACCAGCCCGAGGCCGGCCCGCGGTGCGGGGCCGGGCGGCGGGACCTTCTCCAGCGCCGGCGGCTCGTCCGCCGGCGTCTTGACCACGACGACCTGCGCGTCAGGGTCCCGCCACGGGTCGGCGAGGGCGTCGGACCACCAGCTGCCCGGGGCGGGCTGCGGTCGTGGCTGCGCGGGCGGCATCGGCCAGCCAGCGGGGCTGGTCGATGCGCCGTGGCCAGGCTGACGCCAGGCCGAACCGTCTGTCACGATCGGCTCCTCCGTCCGTTTCGCATCCAGCATTACACGGGCCGGCATCCCACACGTGAGGGCGAGGTCTCCTAGGCTTGCGGGGATCGACGTCTCATGGAGGTGCGACATCCCGCCGTCCGTCAGAGCAGCGCAGCAGTTCGCCGACTTCGTCGACGGCTACGTGCTGGAGGACCCCGTGCTCACCGCGGCCCGCGAGCAGGCCGCCGAGCTGGGCATCTCCAGCGTCAGCCGGGGTGAGGGCGCGGCGCTGCGGGTCGTCGCCGCGGTCAGCAACGCGAAGGCCGTCGTCGACGTGGGCACCGGCACGGGGGTGAGCGGCGGGTGGCTGCTGCGCGGCATGCGCCGCGACGGGGTCCTCACCACGATCGACCTCGAGCCGGAGCACCAGCGGGTCGCGAGGCGGGTGTTCGCCGCCGCCGGCAACCCGCCGTCGCGGACCCGGATCATCAGCGGCCGCGCCCTCGACGTCCTGCCCCGGCTCGCCGACCGCGCCTATGACCTGGTGTTCGTCGACCACGACCCGAGCGAGTACGCGGCCGTGACCGCGGCGGCGGAGCGGCTCCTGCGGCCCGGAGGGACCCTGGTGCTCGCCGGCGCGCTCGGCGGCGGCCGGGTCAGCGACCCCACGATCCGCGACGCGGAGACCGTCCTGCTCAGGGAGGCCGTCAAGACCATCAGGGACAGCGACGCGTGGGTGCCGGCGATCCTGCCCCTCGGAGAGGGTCTTCTCGTGGCAGCGAGAGCGCACTGACACGCAGTACAAGCGACAAAAACGGCAAAAGCGGCACATAGGGTCAGCGGGTGGAGCGGGCGCGTCGGCGGGGCGGGTCGTCGCCGGGGTTGAAGGTGTCCTCCTCCACCGGCTCGTCCAGCGTCTTCTTCGCCTTCTTCCGCTCCAGCTTCGCCCGGCGCACCGCGGCCTCGTCCAGCTCCTCGCTCATCCGCGTCAGCTCCGAGCGCAGGAAGTCCCGGGTGGCGATCTCGCCGACGGCGATCCGCAGCGACGCGATCTCCCGCGCCAGGTACTCGGTGTCCGCCTTCTGCGCCGCGGCCCGCCGGCGGTCCTCCTCGGCGGCGAGCCGGTCCCGGTCCGCCTGCCGGTTCTGCGCGAGCAGGATCAGCGGCGCCGCGTAGGACGCCTGCAGCGACAGGATCAGGGTCAGGAACGTGAACGTGTACGGGTCGAACTGCCACGTCCTCGGCGCGAGCGTGTTCCACACGACCCACACGAGGATGAAGACCGTCATGTACACGAGGAACTTCGCGGTCCCCATGAACCGCGCGATCCCCTCGGACCACTGCCCGAACGCCTCCGGGTCGAAGCGGGGCAGCTTCAGGCGCCCCGGCTCCCGCGGCTGGTCGAGCCGCCGCCGGTCAGCCATGGTCGAGCGCCCGTCCGGCGGGGCCGGAGGAGCCCGACGACATGGAGGCGGCGTGCTCCCGGTCGCGCCAGTCCTCGGGCAGCAGGTGGTCCAGCACGTCGTCGACGGTGACGGCGCCGAGGAGCCGGTCGTTGTCGTCGATGACCGGCATGACCACCAGGTTGTACGTCGCCATCCGCCGGGTGATCTCGCCGAGCGTGGCCTGCGGCGCGAGCGGTTTGATGTCATTGTCCACGACGCCGCCGAGCAGCGCCGACGGCGGTTCGCGCAGCAGCCGCTGGAAGTGCACGACGCCGAGGTACCGCCCGGTCGGCGTCGCCATCGGCGGCCTGGTCACGAAGACGCCCGCCGCCACCGCGGGTGACAGCTGCGGCTCCCGGATGCGGGCGAGGGCCTCCGCGACCGTCTCGTGCGGCGCCATGACGATCGGCTCCGACGTCATCACCGACCCGGCGGTGCCGGGCAGGTAGTCCAGCAGCGCCCGCACCGGCGACGCCTCGTCGGGCTGCATGAGGTCCAGCAGCACCTCCTGCTCGCCCTTCGGCATCTCCGCGAGCAGGTCGGCAGCGTCGTCGGGGTCCATCTCCTCCAGCACGTCCGCGGCCCGCTCCGGCTCCAGCGCCGCCATGATCTCCAGCTGGTCGTGCTCGGGGAGTTCCTCCAGCACGTCGGCGAGCCGCTCGTCGTCCAGGGCGGTCGCGACCTCGACGCGGCGGGTCTCGGACAGGTCCTGCAGCACGTTGGCGAGGTCGGCGGGGCGCATGTTGTCCAGCACCGCGAGGATGCCGGCCGTGCCCTGCGCGTGCGGGGTGCCGGCGAGCCCGACGACCTCACCCCACTCGAGCTGGTTCAGGTGACCGCGGCGGGTCAACCGGCCGCTGAACTCCCGGACCGCGACCCGGCTCAACGCCCAGGTCCCCGTCCGGTCGGCCTCCATCGCGACGTCCACGACCGTGCCGGTGCGGCCGGTCGCCGGGATGCTCACGTGCCGGTCGATGAAGTCCTCCAGGACCAGCAGCTCACCCTGCCGCTTCTCGAAGCGGCGCAGGTTGAGCGTGCCGGTGTTGAGCACCACCGCGTCGGGCTCCATCGCCGTGATCCGGCCGATCGGCAGGAAGATCCGCCGCCGCATCGGCATCTCCGCGACGAGCCCCACGACCCTCGGCGGCTGGTCGTCGGTGCGGGCCCGCGCGACCGCGTCACGCACCCGCCCGACCTGGTCGCCGTTCGGGTCGAACACGCTCAGGCCGGCGAGGCGCGCGACATAGACCCTGGGCGCGGTGCTCACGAGGCTCAAGACTACTGAAGAAGACCACCGGCTCGCCGTTGGACCGCCTCCCGCACCTGCCCGCTCGCCTAGGCTCGGGTGCATGAGCATGCTGCGGTACAAGGTGGTCGACGTCTTCACCGACCGGCCGTTCACCGGCAACCCACTCGCCATCGTGTTCGACGCGGATCACCTCGCCGGCGAGCAGATGCAGGCGATCGCCCTCGAGTTCAACCTGTCCGAGACGATCTTCGTGCTGCGCCCGACCACGCCCGAGGCGACCTACCGGGTGCGGATCTTCACCCCCGGCACCGAGCTGCCGTTCGCCGGGCACCCCAGCGTCGGCTGCGCCGTCACCCTGCACCGCGACGGCCTGGTCAAGACCACCGACGTGATCATGGAGTGCGGTGCGGGCCTGCTGCCGATCACCATCGACGACGTGCACGGCACCGCGACCGTCACCGGCGGCACCCCGACCGTCGAGCCGGCCCTCGACCCGGCGCCGCTGCTCGCCGCCGTCGGCCTGACGGAGGCCGACTTCGTCGGGCCGGCGCCCCGCAGGGCCGGGTGCGGGCTGCCGTTCACGTTCCTGTCCGTGACCGACGAGGCGGTGGGGCGGCTGCGGCCCCGCGGGCTCGTCGACAACCTGAGCGTCCTGCACTGGGACGCCGAGCGGCACGAGGCTCACGTACGGGTCCTCGTCCCCGACGCCGGCGTCGCCGAGGATCCCGCGACCGGTTCGGCGGCGATGGGGCTCGGGGTGTGGCTGGTCGCGTCGGGGCTGCTGCCGGGTGACGGGCTCAGCCGGTACCAGATCCGTCAGGGCTCGGAGATGCGCCGGCCCTCGCTGCTGAGCTGCTCGATCACCGCCACCGGCGGCGAGGCGGTGTCGGCGACCGTGGCCGGCCACGTCGTGCCGATCGCCTCCGGCGAGATGATCGTGCCGCCGTTCGTGGGCTGACCCGACCCGGACTTCGTGGGCTGACCCGACCCGGACTTCGTGGGCTGATCCGATCCGGATGAGGCGGCGGGCGCCGAGGCGCGCCGGCCGCCGACCACCACGATCGTCACGCCGGCGAGCAGCAGTGCGATGCCGGGCAGCGTCTGCGCCGCCGGCAGCTGGTCGAGCATCAGCCACGCCAGCAGCAGCGCGCCCGGCACCTCCAGCAGGAGCAGCACGGCGACCGTCGTCGGCGGCACCCGGCGCAGCGCGTAGTTGATCAGGGTGTGGCCGAGCAGCTGGGGGCCGGCGGTCATCGCCACGATCGCCAGCCACGTCCGCGTGGTGTAGCCGCCCAGCTCCTGCCCGCCGAGCAGGCACGCCAGCCCGAGCAGCGCCGCGCAGACCGAGTAGCAGACGGTCGCATAGGTGCTGGTCGAGATCGTCCCCCGCGCGTGGGCGCCGAGCATCGTGTACCCGGCCGCCGCGATCCCGCCGGCCAGCGCGAGCGCGTCACCGAGCAGCGCGCGGCCCGACAGGTCCGGGTCGGCGCCCGTCGCCAGGGCGACGCCCACGACGGCGACGCCCACCCCGGCCCATGTGCTGGCCGGGACCCGCACGCCCCGCACAACGGAGATCAGTGACGTCCAGATGGGTGTCGTACTCACCAGCGCCACCGACATGGCGACGCTCGTCAGCTTGGCGCTGGGCACCCACGTGGCGAAGTGCACCGCGAGCAGCACGCCGGACGCGGCGCTGACGCGCATCGCCCGCGACCGGAACTCCTCGCGGCGCGCCGTGAGGGCCACCGGGGCGATCGCGGCGACCCCGAGCGCGTTGCGCCAGAAGGCGATCGCGAGCGCGGGCGCGGCCGCGTAGGCGATCAACGGCGCCGACGCCGAGACCGCGATGATCGCGACCGTGAGGGCGACAATTGCGGCTAACCCGATCTGGCGCATGCGCCGATGTTGTCACCAGGTGAAAATTGTCAGCGATCCGACACTTGGTAGCGCTCTTAGGCAGTAGACCGGAGCGGTCTGCATTCGTACTTTCGGACGATGCCAGGAGGTCCGAACGGTGTTTAGCGCTGTCCTTTTCGACTACTTCAATACGTGCACCACCGCAGTCGTCCGCGGCGACGGTCATCGCAGGACCGCTGAGGTGCTCGGCGTCGACCCCGGAGCGTGGCTCAGCCTCCTCGACCGCACCTTCGACGCGCGGGCCAAGGGTGCTTACGGCAGTGTCTTAGCGGGTCTCCGCGCGCTGTGCGTCGAGCTCGGCGTCGAGCCCACGCCGGCCCAGCTGCGCGAGGCCGCCGAGCTGCGCATCGCCTCGCTCCAGCAGGACGCGTCACCCCGCCCCGAGACCGAGCCCGTCCTGCGCTGGCTGCGCGGCCAGGGCATCCGCACCGCCGTCGTCAGCGACTGCTGGTTCGAGCTGCCGACCGTCCTGCCCGGCACCCCCATCGGCCGCCTCTTCGACGCCGGCGTCTACTCGTCGCAGGTCGGCCACGCCAAGCCGCACCCGGCGATGTACCGCGCGGCCTGCGAACGCCTCGGCGTCCACCCCGAGGCCTGCCTGTACGTGGGCGACGGCGGCGGTCACGAGCTCACCGGCGCCCGTCGCTTCGGCCTCACCGCCGTCCAGCTCGACGCGCCCGACCTCGGCGGGCACCTCACCTTCCACGCCGACCTCGACTGGGACGGCGCCCGCATCACCGGCCTCGACCAGATCCCCGACCTGGTCGCCGGCCGTATGCCGCTGCCCGCGACGATCGGCGCGCCTATGCTGGACTGGTGACGGCGCCGTCTGGGCTTCTGTCGCCGAAGGACGGACGGCTGCTGGCCGGACTCGCGGCGGCCGCCGTCCGCGCCCGCCTCACCGGCGAGCGCCTCATGTTCCGCATCCCGTCGACCGGACCCCTGCACGACCCCGGCGCCACCTTCGTGACGCTCGAGCGGGCCGGCGCCCTCCGCGGCTGCGTCGGCAGCCTCGAGCCGGGCCGCCCGCTGCACCACGACGTCGTGGACAACGCGGTGCGGTCCATGCGCGACCCGCGGGTGCCGCCGGTCACCGCCGCCGACTGGCCCGAGCTCGACATCAAGGTCTCCGTCCTCACCGAGCCCGCCGACCTGCCCGCCGCCGGCAGCCGGGAGGCCCTGCTGGCGGTCCTGGAGCCCGGGGTGCACGGCCTGATCCTGACCGACGGCGCCCGCCGCGCCACCTTCCTGCCGGCGGTCTGGGCCAATCTGCCGACCGCCCCCCAGTTCCTCGACGCCCTCCTCCGCAAGGGTGGCTGGGCCTCCTGGCCGCCGGGCCTGCGGGCCCTGGCCTACACCTCGGCCGAGTTCGAGGACCGCTCCCCGCGCCCGCCGCTGAACGGGGCGGCGACGGCGACCTGACGGGCCACCGTTGTGATTGGATGGCAGGCGTGGAACCGCTGGTCGAAGAGGCCGCCAAGAAGGCCGCCGTCGCCTGGCTCGCCGTGCCCGGCGCCGGCCCGGCCTACCTGGTCTGGTGCGCGTGGCTCGGCGGGTCGCTGCTGGTCGTGAGCGGCCCCGGCGAGCAGTCCGCCCCCGGCCTGGCCGAGGCCGGCACCGTCGAGGTCTCCCTCCGCGGCGACCACGGCGGCCGGATCGTCACCTGGACCGCGGCGGTGGAGCGCATGGACCCGGCCGGGGAGGCCTGGGCGGAGCTCGTGCCGCAGCTGGCCGGGAAGCGGCTCAACGGCGGCACCGACCTCGCGACCAGGTGGGCCACGGACTGCGTGGTCAGCCGCCTCACCCCGGTCGAGGACGCCCCGCTCGTCCCGATGCCCGACGACTCGCAGGCCGCACCGCCGAAGCCCTCCCCGGCGACCCGCCTGCCGAAGCGCCCCTTCCGCCTGCACCGGGTCCGCGGCGCCAAGTAACGAAGAGCGGCGTCAGAAGCCGACCGCGGCCAGGCTCGCGTCCCACAGCTGCGCCGCCAGCCGGGGGTCCTCGGTGGCCGCGTTGGGCCTGATCAGCTTGCGCTTCTCGTAGTAGCCGCCAGAGACGAGCTGCGGCCGGGGCGTCGCCACCAGCCAGACGAGCGTGTCCGCGCCCTGCTCGGGCGTCTTCGCGAACGGTGTCACCTTCGACATCAGGTTCACCCCGACGCCGGCGCCGAATCGGCTGCGCACGAAGCCCGGGTGGTAGCTCGCCGACATGATGTCGGGCCACCGCCGGGCCGCCTCCGCGGCGAAGAGGATGTTGGCCTGCTTCGCCGCGCCGTACCGCTTCCACATCCCCGCCTTGCGGTCCCCCCGCAGGTCGGCGGGGTCGATCGCGCCCATCGAGTGGGCGGCGGAGGCGGTGTTGACGATCCGGCCGCTGCGCAGCTGCTCGCGCAGGAGGTGGCTCAGCAGGAACCCGGCCAGGTGGTTGGACTGGATGGTCGGCTCGAAGCCGTCGACGGTGCGGGCGTGCCCGGCGACCACACCGCCGGCGTTGTTCGCGAGGGCGTCGATCCGCTGGTACCGCTGGCGCAGCTGATCCACCAGCACGTGCACGTCGTCGAGGCGGCTGAAGTCGGCCCGGTACGCCGGGGGAGTGCGCCCACCGGCGGCGGCCACCTGGGCGACCGCCGCGTTCAGCCGGTCCGGGTCGCGGCCGACGAGGACGACGTGCGCGCCGCGCCGGGCCATGTCGACCGCGGCCGCCAGGCCGATCCCGGAGCTGGCACCGGTGATCACCACCGTGCGGCCGGTGAGATCTCCCACAGGTGCATTCTGTGCCATCACGCGACGAGGCTACCGTGGCGAAGGTCCCCTTAATGAAGCCTAAGGAGCACCGCCATGCGCCCACGCCGGTCCTGCCTCGCCGTCCCCGGCTCGAGCGTCAAGATGCTCGACAAGGCCCAGGGGCTCCCCGCCGACCAGGTGTTCCTCGACCTCGAGGACGCCGTCGCGCCGCTGGCGAAGCCCGACGCGCGCAAGAACATCGTGGCCGCGCTCAACGACGGCGACTGGGGCGGCAAGACCAGGGTCGTGCGGGTCAACGACCTGACCACGCCGTGGACGTACCGCGACGTCATCGAGGTCGTCGAGGGCGCCGGCGAAAACCTGGACTGCATCATGCTGCCGAAGGTCCAGTCGGCGGCGCAGGTCGAGTGGCTGGACCTGACCCTCACCCAGATCGAGAAGACGATGGGGCTCGAGGTCGGCAGGATCGGCATCGAGGCGCAGATCGAGAACGCGGCCGGCCTCGTCAACGTCGACGCGATCGCGGCCGCCTCCCCGCGGATCGAGACGATCATCTTCGGCCCGGCCGACTTCATGGCGTCGATCAACATGAAGTCGCTCGTCGTCGGCGGCCTCATCCCCGGGTACCCGGGCGACCCGTACCACTACATCCTCATGCGCATCCTGATGGCCGCGCGGATGCACGACCTCCAGGCGATCGACGGCCCGTTCCTGCAGATCAGGGACGTCGACGCGTTCCGCGAGGTGGCGACCCGCAGCGCGGCGCTCGGCTTCGACGGCAAGTGGGTGCTGCACCCCGGGCAGATCGACGCGGCCAACGAGGTCTACTCGCCCGCCCAGGACGACTACGACCACGCCGAGCTCATCCTCGACGCCTACGAGCACTACACCTCGGAGGCCGGCGGCAAGCTCGGCGCCGTCATGCTCGGCGACGAGATGATCGACGAGGCGTCCCGCAAGATGGCCCTGGTCATCTCCGCGAAGGGCCGCGCCGCCGGCATGTCCCGCACGACGTCGTTCACGCCGCCCGCCTGAGCGACCCGCGCGCGTGGTCGGGCACGCCCCGGGCAACCCGGCGGCCTGAGAAATCCGTGTCGCATTGCCCGGGAGCGGCTCGGGCAGGCAGGATTTGCCCTATGGCACCCGACCTACGTTCCACCGGCCCCGCGGGCAAAGGCAACCGGCGCGACGCGAGCCGCCCTTCCTCGGCCCGCCGCACCCTGCGGGCCGTCCCGTCGTCCGGGCCTGAGCTCGCCGAGGAGCCGGTTGCGGAGGACGAGGGCGCGGCGATCGACCGCCTCGACGGCCGTGTCGCGCTGGTCACCGGCGCCGGCAGCCCGGACGGCATCGGCTACGCCACCGCCCGCCGGCTGAAGGCGATGGGCGCGGCGGTCGCCATCGTCTCCACCACCCGGCGCATCCACGACCGGGCCACCGAGCTCGGCGTCACCGGCTTCGTCGCCGACCTCACCGTCGAGGCCGAGGTCGGCGCGCTGGCCGACGCGATCGTCGACCAGGTCGGCACCGTCGACATCCTCGTCAACAACGCCGGCCTGGCCAGTAAGGCCAGCCCCGAGGTGCTGCGCCCCGTCGCGCAGCTCACCTACGAGGAGTGGCGCGCCGAGATCGACCGCAACCTCACCACCGCGTTCCTGGTCAGCCGGGCGTTCGTCGGCGGCATGGCCGAGCACGGCTGGGGCCGCATCGTGAACCTCGCCGCCACCGCCGGCCCGGTCAACGCCCTGCCCGCCGAGGCGGGCTACGCGGCCGCGAAGGCCGGCGTCGTCGGTCTCACCCGCGCCCTCGCCATGGAGCTCGTCGCCGACGGCATCACCGTCAACGCGGTCGCCCCCGGCATCATCCACACCGGCGCGTCGACGCTGGTCGAGCTCAAGCAGGGCTTCGGCACGCCGATGGGCCGCCCCGGGACCCCCGAGGAGGTGGCCGCGACGATCGCCTTCCTGTGCTCGCCCGGCGCCTCGTACATCACCGGACAGATGCTCGTGATCGACGGTGGCAACAGCGTCCGCGAGGCCCAGTACCGGTGACCCGGGCGCCGGAGGCGTCACACCGGCGTCAGAAGCCGAGCGTCACGATCGGGATGCCGCAGAGCACCAGCAGCTCCACGTAGCCGATCACCAGCGCCGCCAGCGCGAGCCCGTGCCCGCGCTGGCCGGTGCGGCCCGTCTGCGCCCACGCGATGTGCCCCATCAGGATCCCGAAGGGCGGCACCAGGACCGCGCAGACCAGGGCAGCGATCGCCATCTTGTTGTAGGCCACCTGAGAACCATTTCACAGGGGTGTGTGGGCTGCTCACGTTGGCCTGGGCTAGGCCGAGCCGGAATACTTCCCTCCATACCTGCCGGTAACAAGCAGGACGCTGACCAATGGAGGTCGATCAATGGCCCGCCTCGCCCAGACGCCCGGTCTGACCGATGTGCAGCAGTCGATTCTGGAGACGGTGCGGGAGTTCGTCGACAAGGAGATCATCCCGCACGCCCAGCACCTGGAGCACGACGACGTCTACCCGGCGGACATCGTCGACGGCATGCGCGAGATGGGCCTGTTCGGCCTCACCATCCCCGAGGAGCACGGCGGTCTCGGCGAGTCGCTGCTGACATACGCCCTGGTCGTGGAGCAGCTGTCGCGCGGCTGGATGTCGGTGTCGGGCATCGTCAACACGCACTTCATCGTCGCCTACCTGGTGGCGCAGCACGGCTCGGCGGAGCAGAAGGCGAGCCTCCTGCCACGGATGGCCGCCGGCGAGGTGCGCGGCGCGTTCTCGATGTCTGAGCCCGGCTGCGGGTCCGACGTCGCCGCCATCCGCACCAAGGCCGTCCCGGACGGCGCCGACTATGTCATCAACGGCCAGAAGATGTGGCTGACCAACGGCGCGTACTCCTCCGTCGTCGCCACCCTGGTCAAGACCGACCTGGGCGCCGACTCGGTGTACGGGAACATGACCACGTTCCTGCTGGAGAAGACCCCCGGCTTCGGCGAGAACGAGGCGCTGCCCGGCCTCACCATCCCCGGCAAGATCGAGAAGATGGGGTACAAGGGCGTCGAGACGACCGAGATGGTCCTCGACAACGTCCGGGTGCCCGGCAGTGCGGTGCTCGGCGGCGCCGACAAGGCAGGCCGCGGCTTCTACCAGATGATGGACGGCATCGAGGTCGGCCGGGTCAACGTCGCGGCCCGCGCGTGCGGCATCTCGATCCGCGCGTTCGAGCTGGCTATCGCGTACGCGCAGCAGCGCCAGACGTTCGGCGCGCAGCTGGTCAAGCACCAGGCGATCGCGTTCAAGCTCGCCGAGATGGCCACGAAGATCGAGGCGGCGCACGCGCTGATGGTCAACGCCGCCCGGCTCAAGGACGCCGGCCAGCGCAACGACGTCGAGGCCGGCATGGCGAAGCTCCTGGCCAGCGAGTACTGCGCCGAGGTCGTGCAGGAGTCCTTCCGCATCCACGGCGGCTACGGCTACTCCAAGGAGTACGAGATCGAGCGCCTCATGCGCGAGGCGCCCTTTCTGCTCATCGGCGAGGGCACCAGCGAGATCCAGAAGACGATCATCAGCCGGGGGCTGCTCAAGGAGTACGGGGTCCGCTGATCGCGTGCACGGCGCGCACCACGGCGATGCACGTGTCCTCGACGTAGTCGACGCCGGCGGCCTCGGCCAGGGCGCGCCCCTCGGGCGAGACGATGTCCTGCTGCAGCCAGACCGCCGGCGCGCCGATCGCGATCGCGTCCTTCACGACCTGCGTCGCGTCGGCGGACGGGCGGAAGACGTTCACGAAGTCGACCGGCTCAGGGATGTCGGCGAGGCTGCGATACGCGCGGACCCCGAAGATCTGGTCCGCGAAGGGGTTCACGGGGATGATCCGCCAGCCGCGCCGCTGGATCGCCAGCGGCACCGAGTGGGCGGTCTTCCGCGGGTCCCGCGACGCCCCGACGACGGCGATCGTGGCCGACTCCCGCAGGATCTGCTCAGCGCTGCGCATGCCTCGACCGTAGCGCGCGGCGATGCACGCGCGGCGATGGGCGCCGGCCGCCCTGTTCCCGCTGACGGCTCACGCCGCGGCGATGGGGGTCGGCCACGGGCCCTGCCGGCGGCTCACGCCGCGGCGATGGGCGTCGGTCCGCCGGTCAGTCCTGCCGCCAGTCGCGCGTCGAGCAGCAGCGCATGCACCCGCACCGCCTCACCCGGCTCGCCGACGGCCGCCCGGCGCTCCGGATGCGCCACGTAGTAGCCGATCAGGTCCATCAGGAACAGCAGACTGCCGTCCACGTCCTCCGGCCGCACCGTCACCGGCCGCGACCGCCCCGCGACGAGCAGGTCGACCCTGGGCTGCGCCCGGTTGCCGTTGAGCTCGACCCGTTCGATGCTGCTCCAGGTGTACGAGCGGCCGCCGACCTGCACGCCGTCGCCCGTGAGCCGCACCGAGGGCGTGCCGCGCACCAGCCGCAGGAGGCCCCTTGCGCCGGACACGTACATGGCCGTCGCAGCGCCGAGCGCGAGCACGGCGCCGACCGGCCCGACGTCCGCGAGCAGCGCCCAGACGAGCACCACCGACCCGACCGCGAACACCCGCCCGACCCGCGCGCACGCCTCGCGGAACGGCCGGTGGAGCTCCCACCCGGGTCGCGCCGGCGCCTCGTCCCGCCGGCGCAGCTCGTTGACGGCGAAGTTGGTGCCGTGCACGACCGCGTTGGCCAGCACGAACGGCCCCAGCACCGAGCTGCCCTCCGGCCCTGCGAGCGCCAGCAGCGACGCACCCGCGAGCAGCGTCACCCCGGGCGGGACCGCGACCCACAACCAGTTCGACGGATTGCGACGTGGCGCGCTCATGGCCAAAACGCTAGCCACTCCCGTCTCCGCCCGGCATCACCCGATCGGCCTCGCCGCCCGCGCCGGCGCCGGCGTCGCCGATCCTGCGGCGGACCACACCGCCGAGGACGGTGACGGCGGCGCCGACGTAGACGAGGTTGAACAGGATCTGCGCGATGACCACGATCCGGGCCGCCTGCCCCACCGCGTGCACGTCGCCGTAGCCGACCGTCGCGAGCGTCGACAGCGTGAAGTACAGCGCGTCGGTCCTCGTGGCGAGCCCGGTGAACTGCCCCTCGTGGCCGGCGAGCAGCACGTACACCAGCGAGAACGACAACACGGTGACGACCAGCAGATTCACCAGCGCCTCCAGGTGCGCGGCGGTCCGCCCGCCGCTGCGGACCTGCCGGAGCAGCTGCCGCCGGAACACCACGACCAGCACCGCGAGCAGCACCACGGCACCGCCGGCCTGCGCCCAGTCGCCCGCGGTGCGCATCAGGCGCAGCGGGACCAGGTAATACAGGAACCCGGCGGCCGCGACCGTGCACGCGACGCGCCGGACCGGTCTCCGCACAGCTCCACCGTGCCCCACGGCGGCCCTGCGGTCAGGTGACCTGCCGGGTGAGCGCGCCCCGGAGCCGCTCCAGCTCCTCGGGCGTGCCGATCGCCGCGCGCCGCTCAGGCTGCCGGACGTACAGGTCGATGACCCTGGTCAGGAAGTACAGCGACACCTCGAGCGGCACGTCCTCGCCGGGCCGGAACTCCCGCACCCGCCGCCCCCGCACCAGTTCGGGGCTGCCGACCGCCCACGCGCCGGACTCCGACCTGGCGCCCAGGGCGTCCCACGGCACGAACGAGCGCCCCCCGTCGATCGCCAGCCCTTCCGAGGTCAGCACGAGCGGGCCGCTGCGCAGCATCCTGACCGACAACACCAGCAGGAACAGCGTGGTCAGGACGATGATCCCGTACGACATGGCGCGCAGCACCGACAGGTGCCCGACCCGGAACCCGTTGAACGCCATCAGCACCAGCGCCGCGCCCAGCACCCCGTAGAACACGCACTGCCGCCGGAAGTTCGGCTGCACCCTGAACGCCGCCTGCTCCTGCCACACCACGATCGCAAACGTCGACGGCCCTCGCGTCGTGTGCGCCAGGAGAATCAACCCGAACGCGATCCCGATCGTCGCGACGATCAGCAACACCAGGAGCACCGGCACGTACGCGGCCGGGTCGTCTCTGGTCACCACCGGCACCAACACGCCGACCACGAGGGTCGGCGCGAGGAGCACCAGGAAGTCACCGGCACGAGCACGCATACAACCGAGCTTATGCACGCTAGCTGACCGTTTCCTGACCGCCGATCACAGCAACGACAGCTGCTCACCCACCTCCACCACCCCCGCCCGGCCCCCTTCCACGACCGGTGCCGACAACGGCTCGGTGGTGGTCGCCGGCCCGCCGGTGGTCCTGTCCGCCGGGGCTGGGCCGCCCATCGCCGCCGGCTGCCGCGGGGTGCTCCTCACCTGCGCTTCGGCGGAGGTTGAGCTGATGGGCAGCGGCAGCGGCTCAGGGGTGGTCGCAGGCTCGCGTGCAGACCTGCTGCCCGGCGGGCCGGTGGAGGTGTGAGTGAGCGGTGGTGCTGGGTCGCCGGTGGCGCTCGACTGTGGTGTGGCGTTCCTTGCTGGTGAGCCGGTCGAGGTGTGCGTGGGCGGCGGCGGTGGGGCCGTGTCGCCCGCGCCCGGCTGCGGTGTGGCGTTCCTTGCCGGTGAGCCGGTCGAGGTGTGCGTGGGCGGCGGCGGTGGGGCCGTGTCGCCCGCGGTCGGCTGTGGTGTGGCGTTCCTTGCTGCTGAGCCGGTCGAGGTGTGCGTGGGCGGCGGCGGTGGGGCCGTGTCGCCCGTGCCCGGCTGCGGTGTAACGCTCCCTGCCTGCGGGTTGGTGGCTGTCGGGCCGACGGGCAGCGGTAAGGGCGTGGCGGTGGTCACCGCCCGGCCGGTGGGCCTGTTCGGCGGTGCTGGGTCGACCACAGCAGCTGGCTGTGGCGTGGTGCTCTTCACCTGCGTTTCGGCAGCGGTCGGACGGATGGGCAGTGGCAAGGCCACGGTGGTGGTCGCCGACCCGCCGGCGGATCTGTCGGGCGGGGTGCGAGTGGTGGGCCGCGGCGGGGTGGCGGTGGTCGCCCGGCTGCCGGTGAGCTTGTTGGGTGGGGCGGTGGTGGGGCTGGTCGCCGGGCCGCTGGTGGAGCTGTTGGGCGGTGCGCTGGTGGATCTGGGTGCCGGGGCGCCGGCGATGGGCGGGCCGCCGGCCGGCGGGGCGCTGGCGATGGGCGGGGCGCCGGTGATGGTCGAAGCGCCGGTGGTGGTCGGGGGGAAGGGCAGCGGCAAGGTGTCGGCGGGGGGTGGGGACGGGGCGGCGGAAAGCCGGCGGGTGGTGCTGGTGTCGCCGGTGGGCAGGCCGTGACGGCGGCAGGCGAGGCGGACGCGGGCGGCGACCTCGCGCTGGTAGGCCTGGCCGGCGTAGGCGCCGTCGCCGTAGAGCTGGCGGTAGCGGGGGGCGAGGTGGGGGTGCTCGCGGGCGAGCCAGGCCTGGTACCACTCGCGGGCGCCCGGGCGCAGGTGCAGGGCCAGGGGGACGACGCTGGCGGCGCCCGCGGCCGCGAGGGCGGCGACGGTGGTGTCGATCGACTCGGCGGTGTCGGTGAGGCCGGGCAGGATCGGCGCCATGAGGACGCCGACGGCGAAGCCCGCGTCGGCGAGGCGGCGCACCACGTCGAGGCGGCGGCGGGGGCTGGGGGTGCCGGGCTCGACGGAGCGCCACAGCGGCTCGTCGACGAAGCCGATCGACATCGAGACGCCGACGGTCGTCACCTGCGCGGCCTGGGTCAGCAGGTCGAGGTCGCGGGCGATGAGCGTGCCCTTGGTGAGGATGGAGAACGGGTTGGCGTGGTCGCGGAGCGCGGCGAGGATGTCGCGCATCAGCTGGTAGCGGCCCTCGGCGCGCTGGTAACAGTCGACGTTGGAGCCCATCGCCAGGTGCCTGGGGGTCCACGAGGGGGCGGAGAGCTCGCGGCGCAGCACCTCGCCGGCGTTGACCTTGACCACGATCTGCGAGTCGAAGTCGTGGCCGGCGTCGAGGTCGAGATAGGTGTGGGTGTTGCGGGCGAAGCAGTTGTGGCTGACCACGCCGCCCGCGATGAAGTCGCCCGTGCCGGTCGTGATGTCGAACATGGGCACGTCGACGCCGAGCGGTTCGATCGCGGTCACCCGCAGGCTCTCGTCGCCGCGGACGAGCTCGCCGGCGACGGTGCCGGTGGGGGTGGCCGGGGCGAACATCAGCCCGAAGCGCAGCCGCTCCCGCACCCCGCCGAGGATCCTGGTCAGCGTGCCCTCGGTGACAGTGGCGAAGCCGAGGACCGTCAGGCACTCGACGAGCCAGTCGACGACCACCTTGTCGACCAGGTCGAAGGCGGGCAGCTCGCCGGACATGTCGCCGGCGGCGTCGAACAGACCGGCGACGAACCCCTGCCGCCACGCGCGGGTGGGGACCTCGGGCCAGTCGATGACGGCGCTCGTGTCGCGGACGCTGGCGCCGGCGAACTCCCGGTCATCGGCGGCCATCGCGTGCAGCCCGCCGCAGGCGGTCGCGTAGGCCCTGGCCCGGCGCAGCGCGGCGGGCGCGACCGGGCCGACGTGCCCGTCACCGTGGACGAACCCGCACAGGTAGCCCCGCCGGTAACCCGGGGTCACCCGGGGACGCTCGGGGAAGGCGCCGAAGCCGGTGAGCCGGTTGGCGGTGGTCAGGTGCGGCCGGCGGGCGCGGCCGTGCCGGGCGCCGGTGACGTGCTTCCAGCCGCGGTCGGACAGGAACCGGTGGTCGCCGGACGCGACGAGGGTGGTGCCGTCGTGGAGGGTGACGCGGTGCGCGGGCTTGACGGTCGACCAGTGCGCGAGGACCTTCGTCGTGACATAGCGTCGCAACCGTCCGTCACGGACCGTGCCGATGATGTCGTCGCCGGGGCGCAGGTCGGCGAGTGGCCGGGTGGTGCCGTCGGCCATGAGGATCGCGGTGTCGCCGGCGAGGCAGTAGACACACGCGTGCGAGCACCCGCGGTAGGGGTTGATCGTCCACTCGAACGGCACACGTGACTGGCCCGGCACCCGGTTGATCAGGGACTTTGCCTGCACCTCATAGAACGTGACACCGCGGAACTCGGGGGTGTCGAAGGTGCGGGCGACGGCCCCGGGCAGTGCGAGCGGAAGCGCTCGCACTGGCCCGGCGTCACCGGTGCCGGGACCGCCAGTCGCCTTCAGGTTGTCCCATCGCACACGCCAATTCGAACACGTGTACGAACGAATCGCAAGCTACGCCTCGACGGATTCGCCCACAGCGTTCTCGCGCTCCGTGACGCCCGCGGGCTTGGCCTCAGGCTCCTTCGCGGTCTCCGCCTCGGCGGTCTCGGTCTTGCTCGTGTCGGCCTTCGCCGCCTCGGTCTTGCTCGTCTCGGCCTTGGCCGCCGGCGCCGCCTTGGCGGGCGCGTCGTGCTTGGCGGCGTGCTCGGCGATCTGCGCCCGCACCTCGTCCATGTCGAGGTCGCGGACCTGCTGGATCAGCGACTCGAGCTGCTGCTCGCGCAGCATGCCCGGCTGGGAGAACACCGCGACGCCGTCACGCACGATCATCAGCGTGGGGATGGAGCGGATCTGGAACTCCATCGCGAGCTCCTGCTGCGCCTCCGTGTCCACCTTGCCGAAGATCAGGTCCGGGTTGTTCTCCGAGACCTTTTCGAACGTGGGGGCGAAGGCACGACACGGCCCGCACCACTCGGCCCAGAAGTCGACGAGGGTGATGCCCTCGCCGCCGACCTTCTCGGCGAAGTTTTCGGCGGTCAGTTCAACGGTTGCCATGTCTGTCCGATCCTTTCGGGCGGTCGGGTACGCACCGTCATAACCACGTACCCCTTACGGGCATTCCCAACCGGTGGCAGGGCTCACGATGGCGTGGGCCGGCGCGTGATCCATGATGGAGGACATGGATCGGCCGACGTTCGTCTTCGACGGTGACTGCGCGTTCTGCTCATCATGCGCCCGGTTCATCGAGCGGCGTATCAGGCCGGCCGCGCATGTCGTGGCGTGGCAGTTCGCCGACCTCGACGAGCTCGGCGTCACCGAGGACGAGGCGGGCGCCGCCGTGCAGTGGGTGACCGCCGGTCGCGCGCCCACCGCGGGCCCGGTCGCGATCGCCGACATGCTGCGCTCGGTGCCCGGAGCGGCCGGGCGGTTCCTGTGGCGCCCGCTGGGCGCACTGTTGGGGTTGCGGCTCGTTTCGGCGTTGGCGTGGCCGGTGTACCGGTGGGTCGCCCGCAACCGGCACCGCATGCCCGGCGGGACCGCCGCCTGCGCGCTGCCGCCGAACCACCCCGCCCGAGCGGGACGCTGACCCGGGAGCCCACCTCACGGCTGAGCCGGGAGCGCGGCGGGTAAGGGGGCAAACCCGGAGATTTGCGGCTGAGCCGGGCTTTTCGGCATACGCTCGCGAGTGGGAGGTACGCCATGTCGAGCCAGCCCACACCGAGCCAGCCCAGCGCCGGGGTCGATCTGCCGCTGCACAGGCACGAGTGGGACCGGCTCGTCCGGCTGCCCCGCCACGTCCTCGTCGTCGCCAGCGCCGGGGACGACAATGTCGACGCCGTCGCCGGGGTCGAGGCCATCGCGGCGGGCCAGCGCTCCCGGGCGCTGCTCGTCCGGGGCGTCGTGGCGGCGATCTTCGCCGAGCACGAGCAGGTCACGGGCACCGAGCCGCTGGACCGCGAGGGTGTCCTCGCGGAGTGTGGCGCGGCCGTGCGGATGCTGGCCGCCCGGCTGGGCGCGGACGTCGCGCTCGCCTACGGCGAGTGGCTGATGGACGTCGCGGCCAGCGTCGGCCGCACCGCGTGGCGGCCCGGCGTGATCCGGCTCGGCGGGGTGGAGATCCTGCTCGCCGAGCGGGAGTTCGTCAACGAGATCGGCAGGGAATTGGCGCTGGCTCTGCACCGCCAGTAGAGGACGCGTCGGCGGTCGCCGGTCGGGTGGGCTGGGCAAACCTTCTCATCCGGCTGGCCTCCAACACACCCGGCCGCCGTACAGAAGCCGCAAACGCACACAAGAGCGGTCAGGCCTGCACCATGCAGCCCCAGCCGTCATAGGCGCCGTCGTGGCGCTCGACGACGCCGCGCACCTCCCAGGTGACCTCGTGCAGCGCCGGCGGCTCGACCGCGTCCCGCCGGATCGCCTGCAGCACGAAATCGGCCTCGTCGCCGCGCTCGACGGTCACCGCGAACCCGAGGTCGCGCAGCTCCTGCGCGGCCGCCTCGGCGCGGTCGGTGTCGGGGAAGTACGCGAGGAACTCGACCGGCCGCGGCTGGCTGAGCCGGTCGCCGTGGCCCTCCAGTTCCTGGACGACCTGGTTGTCCTCCATGATGTTGCGCTGCCAGCCGTTGGGGGTGAGCTCCTCGCGGACCCTGCTCCAGCCCGGGTCCGGCTCGAGCCTGCCGGTGGCGGACAGCTCGGGGATGTCCGGCAGCGCCGGCGCGGCCGCGCCTTCGGGCAGGTAGCCGGTGATGCGCCCGGTGTTGGCGGTCACCACCCGGCCGACCATCGCCCCGCGGGCGCCGCGCAGCGCCTGCCGCACGGCCTCGTCGAGCGCGTGGATGGCGCCCAGCTCGGACTCGGCGGGCATGCCGCTGGCGCCGTCACCGGTGTAGGTGAACTCGACGTCGAAGCGCTGCGGCAGCCGCGCCACGGGAGCCGCCTCGACGGCGCCGAGGTCGATGTTGTACATCGCCAGCCCGGCGCCGATCTCGCCGGGATACACGGCCCAGCGCTCGACCCATGCCGGCTCGCGCCCCAGCAGCCTGCGCAGCAACCCCACTGCCGTCCTCCTAAACGAGCGTCATTCGCGCGGCTCCGGGAAGCTCGGCATCTCCGGCCCCGCGTGGGACTTCTTCGGCACCATGACCTTGCGCCGGAAGACGCAGATCAGCGTGCCGTCCTGCTTGTAGCCCTTGGTCTGCACCGTGACCACGCCGCGGTCGTCCTTGGACTCCGACTCGCGCTTGTCGAGCACCGTGGTCTCGCCGTAGATGGTGTCACCGTGGAAGGTCGGCGCGGTATGCCGCAGGGACTCGACCTCGAGATTGGCGATCGCCTTACCGGACACGTCGGGCACCGACATGCCGAGCAGAATCGAATAGACGTAGTTGCCGACGACGACGTTGCGCTGGAAATGCGTCGACGTCTCCGCGTAGTGGACGTCGAGGTGCAGCGGATGATGGTTCATCGTCAGCAGGCAGAACAGGTGGTCGTCCGACTCGGTGACCGTCTTGCCGGGCCAGTGCCGGTAGACGGCGCCGACCTCGAACTCCTCGAAATACCGGCCGAACTGCATCAGCGACTCCCTCGTCGTTGTGGGGTCTGCAAGCATGCCGGGTACGGACGGGAAATTCAGCCGAGTGTGACAAAAACGCAGTGAGCGGCGGGGCCCTCCCTGGCGCCCGCCGCCCACGCTGTGTGATCAGTATCTTGGTCGCGAAGGCCACGCTCCGTATAGAGACGCAGATCACAGTTATAGAAATGAGACGAAAATTGAGCGCAAGCACTACGGACTGTGCCGATGGTCTCACTACACAGCGTAGTGGGCGTCTGGAGTGCGAGACGGCGGACGGTAAAGTCTGGCGCCGATGGAACGGTTGAGCACGCGGGGGCGCGTGACGCGGGTGGCGGTCACGCTGGTGGTCGTCGTGCTGACCTTCGCCGGCACGCTCGTCGGCAACGACTTCTGGTTCCCGTTCGCGCCGTTCCAGATGTTCGCGATCGCCGACAAGCCCAATGAGCCGGTCCTGGTGCTGCGCACCGACGGGGTCGACACCACCGGCAAGCGGATCGTGCTCGACGAGCGCAACGCCGGGGTGCGCCGGGCCGAGATCGAGGCGCAGATCGACCGGTTCAAGGCGGACCCCAGCCTGCTGCGCTCGGTCCAGGACGCCTACGCCGCCCGCAACCCGGGCAAGCCGCCCCTCGTGGAGGTCGACATCGTCGAGGTCCAGCACCACCTGCGCAACGCGCAGCCGACCGGCGTGATCACCGAGGTCGTGCTCGCCAGGTGGAAATCATGAGCCACAAGGCCGTGACCAAGCTGCGCGACTGGCTCTTCGAGCCGGTGCCGAAGGGGCGCATCGCCGCTTTCCGCACCCTGGTCTACGTCTTCGTCGCCCTCGACGTGGTCTTCTTCAGCGCCTGGATCAAGAGCCACGGCGACCTGCCCGGCAACCTGTACCAGCCGCTCGTCGTCGGCGAGGTGCTGCCGCTGCCCACGCCCACCCCGCTGGTCGTCGGCACGATCTACTGGGCGCTGATCCCGTTGAGCCTCGCCGCCGCGACCGGCCGCGCGCACCGGCTCCTCGGCTGGAGCGTGTTCGTCCTGTACCTCGAGTACATGATCGTCGCGATGAGCTACGGCAAGATCGACCACGACAGATTCGGCCTGCTGGTCGCGCTCGCCGTGCTGCCGGCCGCGGGCCGCGCCAGGCACGGCGACAAGGAGCTCACCGAGGCCGGCGGCTGGGCGCTGCGGCTCACCCAGATCGGCGTCGTCTGCACGTACTTCCTGTCCTCGCTCGCCAAGCTGCGCTTCGGCGGGCTGGAATGGTTGACCGGCGCCACCCTGACCAGGGCGTTCATCCGCCGCGGCACCGTGCTCGCGCACTGGCTGCTCGGCATCCCCGGCTTCACCACGGCCAGCCAGATCGGCATCGTGGGCTTCGAGCTGCTCAGCCCACTGGTGTTCGTGGTGAAGCCGAAGGTGCGCGCCGCGGTCGTCGCCGGCTTCTACGCCTTCCACCTCGTGACCTTCTGCCTGATCACGATCTCGTTCGTCCCGCACCAGGTGGCGATGGCGTGCTTCCTGCCCCTGGAGAAGGTCACGCCGGTGCGCTGGACCCGCCGGCTGCTGCTGCGGCCGAAGCCGGACGGCTCAGCCGAACAGGCTCGCGAAGAAGTCACCGAAGCCGCCGGCGATGTCCATCAGGGCGCCGCCGATGGACTTGACCACCTCGGCCGCTGACTGCGGCCGATACGCGACGAAGAAGATGAGGAAGGCAATGCCTCCCCAGGTGAGGACCTTCTTGACCATTTTCGGCAATCCCCTCCGGGTCTGCGATTGCAAGGAACGTAGCGTATCGGGTGAGCGCCACAGGGTGAATGAGTGTCGGCCCGGGGATTCACGGTAGATGCACAACGACGACGACATCGGCGTGGGGCCGTGGGACGGCGACTGGCCGGCCGGTCCCCACTACGACCCTGAGCTGCTCGCGGCCGGTGACCGGCGCAATGTCGTGGACCGCTACCGGTACTGGCGGCTCGACGCGATCGTCGCCGACCTCGACCGCCGCCGGCACACGTTCCACGTCGCCATCGAGAACTGGCAGCACGACCTCAACATCGGCACGGTCGTGCGCAACGCCAACGCGTTCCTCGCCGCCGAGGTGCACATCGTGGGCCGCCGCCGGTGGAACAAGCGCGGCGCGATGGTCACTGACCGCTATCAACATGTCCGGCACCATCCGACGGTCGAGGAGTTCCTTGACTGGGCGGTCGCGCAGGACCTGCCGGTGATCGGGATCGACAACCTGCCGGGCGCGCTGCCGCTGGAGCGGGCCGAGCTGCCCCGCCGGTGCGTGCTGCTGTTCGGTCAGGAGGGCCCTGGCCTCTCGGAACCTGCCCGGAAGGCATGTGCTGCCGTGTATTCCATCGCGCAGTACGGCTCGACCCGGTCGATCAACGCCGGAGTCGCCAGCGGGATCGCGATGCACACCTGGATCCGGGCGTACGGCGACAACAGCCCATAGGACCCATTACCGTGGGTACATGGGCGTCGCAGTCAGCTGTCCCCGTTGTGGCGGCCCGGTGCGGTCACCGGACCTCATGCACTCCGAGTGGAGGTGCGATGAGGACGGCGAAGTGCTGCCGCTGCACGTCGCGCAGCACATCGGACCGGAGATCGTCGAGGCGGCGAAGGCCAGGCTGATCGCCGCGGCGCAGCGCGCCGGTGAGCGGCGGCCCACCCCGTTGTGGTGCCCGTGGCCGCTGCCGACCGGCTGGACCGTGACCGGCGTCGGCTGGGTCGGCGACGAGCGCTCCGGCGTGCGCGCCACGGCCGTCGCGTGCAGCGGCCCCGGTCCGGTCGAGCACGGGCCCGCCGACTGCGTGATCATCGCGGAGGAGCCCGGCATCGGCCTGGGCACCCGCTTCGCCGGCATCCCCGGCACCGACCCCGGCCCGTTCTTCGACGGCGACATCGCCACCACCACCGCGCACGCCAAGGTCCGCGCCGCCGGCTGGCCGACGCCGCTGTGGATGGCGAAGTCGCCCGAGGACCGCTGCGCCTACGTCGGTGAGGCGATGGGCGTGTGGCTCTACGTCGTCACGTGGCCGGCCGCCGCGGGCTACCTCCTGGAGGAGGAGCTCGACCTGCACGATCTCGCCGACGATGTGCCAACCCATCTCGTCTACGGCGCGCCGTCGCCGTATCTTCACGGCAAGGCGTAGAAGTTCACGACTAGGATCGACCCTTAGTCGATGGGGTCGATGTCGGCGCGCCATACATTCACCGTGTGCCGCGCAACTGATACGCTGAGTTCGCCGCGGTGCACGTGCACGACGCCGTGGGGAGGGGATTGACGGCAATGGTCAAAAAGGTCCTCACCTGGGGAAGCATTGCTTTCCTCATCTTCTTTGTGGCATATCGGCCGCAGTCGGCGGCCGAGGTCTTCAAGTCCATCGGCGGCGGCATCATGGACATCGCCACCGGTTTCGGGGACTTCTTCTCCAGTCTGGTCGCCTGACTGCGATGTCAACCGGGCCTGAGCCTTCCGCCGAAGAACCGGGTGCACGTCGCTGGGAAGATCGCGACACCGAGCCGATCCCGCGGGCCCGGCCCGCGAATCCCGGCCCCGCCGACTATGCCGACCACGACCCCTACAGCGACGGCGCCCAGTCGGCCACCCTCGGCGGTTACGACCGCGGCGACTATTACGTCGAGGAAGGCCCGCCGACCTTCACCGAGGACGAGTTCTCCGGCCTGCGCGGCGGCGGTGGCGACGCCGGCCCTTCCGTGCCGCCCGGCAGCCGCATGGCGCCCCTCGACGAAGAGGCCAGCCGGCACGCGGCCCGCTATCTCTTCCCGACCGAGAAGTTCCGCGGCGAGTGGAAGCGGCACTGGATCCAGCTCGCCAAGGAGGGCGGGATCGCCGTGGCCGCCACGATCGCGATGGGCTACATCGCGGGCTGGCTGACCAAGCACAACCAGACGCAGTTGCGCACCGTCGTCCTGGTCATCTGGGCCGTCGTGATCCTCTACTGCGCGTGGCGGGTCGCTGACTGGTGGTATGACCGATTCATCCTCACCAACAAACGGGTGATGGTGGTCTCCGGGATCTTCACCCGCAATGTCGCCATGATGCCGCTGCTGCGGGTCACCGACATGAAATACGTGCAGTCGCTGACCGGCCGCATGTTCGGCTACGGGCACTTCGAGCTGGAGTCCGCCGGTCAGGACCAGGCGCTGCGAAACATCCGCAACCTGCCCAACCCGAATGAGCTCTACCTGCGCATCGTCGAGGAGATGTACGAGCCGGAGGCCGTCGAGGCCCGCCTGGGCCGTGCCGCCGGCGTCGAGGACGACGGAACCTAGAAACTTTTTCTCCGGGGTTGCAACCGTGCCGCCCCTCCATCGCGTCTTGCCTGGTGGGCGGAGCGGGGGAGGGAGCGGCGGTGCCGGACGAGGCGGGGTTCCGTGAGGAAGACTTCCGTGATTTCGTCGAGACCAGGTCCAGTGCGCTGCTGCGCACCGCGTACCTGCTCGCCGGGGACTGGGCGACCGCCGAGGACCTGCTGCAGATCGCATTGACCAAGACCTACCTGGCGTGGAAGCGACTCGGCCACATCGAGGCCGTCGAGCCCTACGCCCGCCGGGTCCTGGTCAACACCTCCACGAGCTGGTGGCGGCGCCGGTGGCACGGCGAACGCCCCACCGAGATCCTGCCGGAGTCCGTCGCCGCGGACCGGGTCGAGGAGAGCCTGGAGCGTGACGCCCTGTGGCGGCACGTCCGGGAGCTGCCGAACCGGCAGCGCGCCGTGCTGGTCCTGCGCTTCTACGAGGACCAGTCGGAGGCGGAGACGGCCCGCCTGCTCGGCGTGTCGGTCGGCACGGTGAAGAGCCAGGCGTCCCGGGCGCTCGCCACGCTGCGCCAGCGGCTCAGCGCGGAGGGCATCGAGCCCGCCGCAAGGCCGGCGAGACCGCCGACGGTGCGGCTCAGGCCGGCGACGCCCGCCACGGCGAACGCGGCGGTGTCCGCGACGGCAAGATCCACGGCGAACGCCAAGATGTCCGCCCTGACCGCGAACGTGGCGAAAACCGCACAGGCAGAGAAAGACGTGCCGAAGGAGCAGCCCGCACCCGAAGACGAGTGCGACATGTCCGGACGCGAGGCCGTTCTGGTGGAGACCTCCGGGCCGGTGGAAGTGGGACTGGTGACGTGACCATGATCGAAGATGCGCTTCGCGAGGCGTTCAAGGCGAAGGCGGGCACCGCGCCGCCGACGTCGCTGAACGGCATCGCCGACGTCGCCATCCGCAACGCCGGGCGGGTCCGCCGGCGCCGGCGCGTCGCCGCGTCCGGGTTCGCCGCGTTCGTCGTCATGGCGGTCGCCGCCATCGCCACGTTCCACGTGGTCGGCCAGGGCTCGCCCTCGGCGCCGGTCGCGCAGGGCGACCACGACCCGCAGAGCTCGCAGCCGCAGCCCCCCCTCACCACGCAGACCGCGCCGCCGGCCGTGGGCAAGGAGGTCCCCGCGATCGACGGGGACGCGCAGCCGTCCACCACGGTGCGGCTCAAGCTGCCCGACAACGGCACCGTCGCCGCCGCGTACAAGGCGAAGGACGGCTACCTGGTCGTCAACACCGAGGCCGACGGCGACAAGCAGCTGGTGCTCCAGGACGACCACGACAAGCAGCAGGTCCTGGTGAAGAAGGCGTCGAACATCGCCGTCGCGAAGGGCGGCGACAAGGTCGCGTGGGCGCAGGAGGGCAAGGTCACCGTCGCCACGCGCACCACCACTGACGACAAGAGCAAGAAGCAGCAGCTGACCGGGCAGGTGACGGCGGACGTGCCGGAGACCGCGGTCGCGGTCGGGTTCGTCGGCTCCGACCTGCTCCTCGGCCGCGAGGAGGGCGCCGGCTACGACGTCTGGTTCTCGGGCCGCGACTACACCCAGTCGTGGGACGCCAACGTCGTGCGGATCTTCGGCGTCGACCCCGGGACGAAGAGCGTCTACGCCGAGGTGAAGCCCGGCGACAAGGACGAGCGCATGTGCCTGGCGATGCTGACCCTGGACCAGCCGTTCAGGGTCGCGCAGCGGCGGTGCGGGCTGCCGGTGGCGGCGAAGGCCGGCGGCCGGGTCTCCCCGGACGGGCACTGGCTCGCGTACCCGGTCGACGGCCTCAAGCAGGTCGCGATGCTGGACCTGACGAAGGTCTTCGACGCGGCGACGGTGGCGGCAGCGGTGAAGACCTGGACCCTGCCCGTCACCACGAAGACGGTGTGGATGAACGCCACGACGTTCGTGGTCGACAGCGGGGGCAAGTTCCGCGTGATCACCCCGACCGGGGCGGCCGGCTTCTCCGAGCCGCTCAACGTCGAAAGCGACGGCGTCGTGCTGATCGAACTGCTCTAACCTTGTTGGGTGCGGATCGATCTTCACTGTCACTCGACCGCCAGTGACGGCACGTCGAGCCCGGCCGGGCTGGTCGCCGAGGCGGCCGCCGCCGGGCTCGACGTCGTCGCGCTGACCGACCACGACACGACCTCCGGGTGGGCCGCCGCGATCGCCGCCCGCCCGCCCGGGCTCACGCTCGTGCCAGGCGCCGAGCTGTCGTGCCGGTGGCACGGCGGGCCGTGGCCGATCTCGCTGCACCTGCTGGCGTACCTGTTCGACCCGGCCGAGCCGGCCCTGGCGGGGGAGATGGCCCGCATCCGGGCGTCCCGCGAGACCCGCGCGGAGCGCATGGTGCACCTGATGCGCGCCGACGGCATCGACGTGACGTGGGCCGAGGTCCTCGAGCACGCCGGCGGCGGCACGGTGGGCCGTCCGCACCTCGCGCAGGCGTTGATGCGCCGGGGACTCGTCGACACGGTGTCGGAGGCGTTCCTTCCCGAGTGGCTCGGTCACCGGTACCGGGTGGGCAAGGAGGACCTCGACGTCTTCGACGCCATCCGGCTGGTGCTCGGGGCCGGCGGCGTGCCGGTCTTCGCCCATCCGCGGGCCAGCATCCGCGGCCCGGTTGTCCCCGACGTGGCGATCGAGGAGATGGCCGGCGAAGGGCTCTTCGGGGTGGAAGCCGACCACACCGACCACACCCCGGCCGAGCGCGCGCACATGCGGGCGATCGCCGACCGGCTCGGGTTGGTCGTCACCGGCTCCAGCGACTACCACGGCACCAACAAGACCGTCCGCCTCGGCGCCCGCACCACGGCACCCGAGGTGTTCGAGCGGATCGTGGCGGCCGCGACCGGGTCCGGTGTGGTCGGGTGACCGGGCAGCGAAGCGGCTCGGCCCGGTCGTCATGTGGCAGGTTCGGGTCGGGCCGGCGCCGGAGCGCAGTGGAGGTGGCGGCGTGACCACGGAGTACAGCGGCGCCGGCGATCCCAGACGCAGCATCGAGCTGCTGTGGGGCACCGCGGCGCCGTCGCGGCGGGGCCCGAAGGCGAAGTTCACCGTCGGGGACGTCACCGCGGCCGCGATCGCGCTCGCCGACGCCGAGGGTCTCACCGCCGTCTCCATGCGGCGCGTCGCCGAGCAGCTCGGGGTGACGGCGATGTCGCTGTACACCTATGTCCCCAGCAAGGCGGAGCTGCTCGACGTCATGGTCGACACGGTCAGCGCCGAGGCCGTCCGTCCGGCGTTCACGGCCGCGGGGTGGCGCGAGCGGCTCGTCGAGATCGCCTCGTCGAACTGGCAGTTGTACCGGCGGCACCCGTGGCTCCTGCAGGTGGCCACGAGCCGGCCCGTCCTGGGCCCGAACGTGATCGCGAAGTACGACTTCGAGCTGCGGGCCTTCGAGTCCTGCACCGTGCCGGACGTCGACGCCGACCTGCTCCTCGGACTCGTGCTCAACTACGTCGCGGGTGCCGTGCGCGCGGCCGTACAGGCGGACCAGGCCGAACACAGCACGGGGATGAGCGAGGAGCAGTGGTGGGCGGCCTACGCGCCGCTGCTCGGCGAGGTCCTCGACCCGGCGCGCTTCCCGACGGCGGCGCGGGTCGGGCAGGCGGCGGGGGAGGAGTACGGCGCGGGCGACCCGGTGCGCGCGTACTCCTTCGGCCTCGAACGGGTGCTGGACGGGATCGAGACGCACCTGGGCCGCCTTCGTCCTTGAAGGCGGCCCAGGTTGTTCGTGGTGTTGCCATTCGTGGTGCTTTCGGGTGTTACTTCAGGACGGTGCCGATCGTCTTGGTCAGCGTGCCGCTGGCGTCGTCGCCGTCCAGCGACCAGACCATCGCGCCGCCGTAGCCGTTGAGCCGGACGTACAGCGACTTCTGGGCGACCGTGAGCTGGTCGTCGAAGGTCCAGAACGTGGTGCCGTTGAACAGCCACGCGTGGCCCGAGAGGAGGTCGCGGTACACCTTGTACCCCTGCTGCGGCAGCGTGGCGAGGACCTTGTAGTCCTCGTTGCCGGCGGCCCAGGTGGCCGGCGCGGGGCCGGTCGCGGGCTGGAAGAGGCCGTGGTTGGCGGTGCTGGTGATGCCGGTCCAGCCCTGGCCGTAGTACGGGATGCCCAGGACGAGGGCCTTCTTCGGGGCACCGCGGTCGGTCCAGGCCTTCAGCGTGGTGGCACCGCTGAAGTCCGGCGTGGTCGGCGCGCCGCGCGGGACGAACAGCGCGGACTGCTGGTTGGTGGTGGGCTCCCACGTACCGTGGAAGTCATAACCCTGGATGGTGCCGAAGTCGAGGTACTTGAAGATCTTGTTGACCTCGAAGCCCGCGTCGATCTTCGCCGGGTTCGCCGGCAGGAACGCGGTCAGGGTGGCCTTCTTGCCGAGCTGCTTGCGGAACTCGGCGACCATGAGCGTGAAGTTCTGCTTGTCCTCGGGGCGGATCACGTTGCCCGGGTTGCCCTCGGAGCCCGGCCACTCCCAGTCGAAGTCGAAGCCGTCGAAGACCCCGGTCGACCAGAACGTGTCGATGCACGACTTCACGAGTGCCTTGCGCGACGCGTCGGTCAGCACGGCGTCGGAGAAGTTCGCCGACAGCGTCCAGCCGCCGAGCGACAGCATGACCTTCAGCCCGGGGTGCTTGAGCTTCAGCTTGCGCAGCTGGTTGAAGTTGCCGTTCAGCGCCTGGCCCGGCGCGTCCGCGACACCGTCGACGCTCTCCTCGGCGGAGACCGGACGCTGGTAGTCGGCCCACGGGTCGGCGGAGACGCACTTGCCGGTCGCGTCGACGTTGCCGAAGGCGTAGTTGATGTGGGTCAGGTTCTTGGCCTGCCCGCTCGTCTCGAGGTTCTTGACGTAGTACTGGCGGCCGTAGATGCCCCACTGGATGAAGTACCCGACGCGCTTGTACTGGTCCTGATGCGACGCGCTGTGCGCCGAGGCGGTGCCGGGCACGATCGCCAGTGACGCGAGCGTGAGCGACACCGCCAACCCGGCCAGGACGGAGCGTCTGCCCATGAACCCTCCATGACTGTAAGGAAACCTTGCTGTTGATGGGCAACGTAGGGGCGCCGCCCGGTGCCGTCAAGACCCTGGTTTCCGGTCTATGTAGGCACACCACGACAATCCGGGAGTGGATCTCAAGCTCTTCGGCGAAGTATTCGTGACCCTGCTGGTCATCCTCGACCCGCCGGGCGCCGTGCCGATCTTCCTCGCCCTCACCGGATCGATGGCGGCGAAGCACCGCAACCGCGCCGCCCTGCAGGCCGTGCTGCTCGCGCTCGGCGTCATCGTGGCGTTCGCGCTCGTGGGGCGGCAGATCCTCACGTACCTGCACATCGACCTTCCCGCCCTGCAGGGCGCGGGCGGCCTGCTCCTGCTCCTCGTCGCGCTCGAGCTGCTCACCGGCAAGACCGACGACCCCCGCCAGGAGGCCACCTCCAACGTCGCGCTCGTCCCCCTCGGCACCCCGCTGCTGGCGGGCCCCGGTGCGATCGTGGCCACGATGCTGTTCGTGCGGCAGGCGTCGAATGTTTCTGGATATGTCGCTATTTCTTTGGGCATCGTGGCCGTCATGGCCATCGTCTACCTGGTGCTGCGCTTCTCCGGCATCCTGGTGCGCATCCTGCGGCCCAGTGGCATCGAGGTGGTCACCCGCATCGCCGGCCTGCTCGTCGCCGCCATCGCCGTCCAGCTGCTGGCCGACGCCATCGGGGCGTTCGTCACCGAGTATCTGCACTCGCCCCATTGAGGTTTTGTCGTACCTCGGTGGCAGGATCGGGGGTGTGGAGAACGAGCAGCTCGGCCTATTCGCCCCGCCCCGGCGCCTGTTCACCTGCACGCCCAGCAAGCTCGGCAGCTATGAGGACTGCCCGCGCCGCTACCGGTTCACCTATGTCGACCGCCCCACCCCGCCCAAGGGCCCGCCCTGGGCGCACAACTCGCTCGGCGCGTCCGTCCACACGGCACTGCGCAGCTGGTATGCGCTGGACCCCGACCGCCGCGACCGCTCCGCCCTGCCCACCTTGCTGAAGGCCACCTGGGTCAGCGAGGGCTACCGCGACGAGGCCCAGGAGCGCGACGTCTTCCGCCGGGCCCTCGGCTGGCTCGAGTCCTATGTGGACGGCCTCGACCCCCACGACGAGCCACTCGGCGTCGAGCGCACCGTCGCCGCCCGCACCGACACCCTCGCCCTCTCCGGCCGCGTCGACCGTATCGACCAGCGCGACGGCCACCTCGTCATCGTCGACTACAAGACCGGCCGCTCCGGCGTCACCCCCGACGACGCCCGCGGCTCGCGCGCGCTCGCCCTCTACGCGATCGCCGCCTCCCGCGTGTTCCGCAAGCCCTGCCACCGCGTCGAGCTGCACCACCTCCCGACCGGCACCGTCGCCGCCCACGACCACACCGACGACTCCCTCGCCCGCCACCTCCGCCGTGCCGAGGCCACCGCCGCCGACATCACCACCGCCGACGCCGCCCTGGCCGCCGGCACCCCCGCCGACGAGGCCTTCCCGGTCGCCCCCGGCCCGCAGTGCTCCTGGTGCGACTTTCGCCGCTCCTGCCCCGCCGGCCTCGACGCCACCCCGAAGGACCCCTGGACCGCCGTAGACCGCCCCGCCACGTAGCCCGCCCCGCTCCCCGTTCCCCTTAGGTTCCGTCTCCCGGATCATGGGGTTGGTTCGTTTCATTCGCCACCCGGATCACCCCTGGCCGGGCGGCGGGCACCCGTCAGCTGGAGTCGCTGCTGGATCGGGTATCGGTCCAGCGAGCCGGCGGCAGACCACCGAACTTCGCCCGCGCTTGCCTACTGCCGGCGCAACCAGGTCGGACGCGGCTTCAACCGGCGAAACGCCGGCGCGGGCGGGCCACCCGCAACGACATTGGGAAGCCGCTTCCAAGCCACCCTCGACCTGGTCGAGATGCTCGACTGGCTACGGGCGGTTCCCGACAACCATGATCCGCGAGGCAGGACCCAGCCGCCTGTTCTGGCCCTCAACGCGCCCTCGATGCAGGAGGCGCTGGCGTATCGACCAGGACGGGCCCGCCCTCCATGTGGACTGGGATCAGTGATTGGCCGACACCGATCCCGACGGCCGCCTGGTCTGGTTGCCCGGGTCTGGGTCGCCCGGTCTGGGTCGCCCGGTCTGGTTGCCCGGTCTGGTTGCCCGGCTCACGCCATGACGTTGGTCAATGCCCAGAGATGCCCCATTTCGGCATCCGCGAGGCAGGACTCAGCCGCCTGGTCTGGCCCTCACGCGCCCTCGATGCAGGAGGCGCTGGTGTATCGACCAGGACGGGCCCGTCCTTCATGCGGATTGGGATCAGTGATTGGCCGACACCGATCCCGACGGCCGCCTGGTCTGGTTGCCCGGGTCTGGGTCGCCCGGTCTGGTTGCCCGGTCTGGTTGCCCGGTCTGGTTGCCCGGTCTGGTTGCCCGGTCTGGTTGCCCGGCTCACGCCATGACGTTGGTCAATGCCCCAAGATGTCCCATCTCGGCATTGACGTTGCGCGATCCACCTACAAATCGGAGATCATTTTGTGGGTGGATCGCGCAACCTCGATGGAACAAAGGGTGCAAACGCGGGCATTGATCAATGTCTGTGGGTTGAGGGCGGGTGGGTGGGAGAGGGAGGAGGAAGGGCCTGCCAGTCGATCCGGCGGTGCTCAAGCGGCCGTGTGGGCGAGGCGGGGCTGAGTGGTGGCGCCGGCGGAGTGGTTGCCGGTAGAGGGGCTGGGTTCTGTCTCGCGGATCATGGGTTTGTTCGTTGAACCGGTGTGGCGAGTGGTCTGTGCTGGCGCCTTTGTTGCCGGCGCAGCCTGTTCGCGGTGGCCGGTGGCGGGATCGCCGGCACGCCAAGCGTGGTGCCGGGCTTGCGGCGCGGGACCGGCCTGCTGTGCGCAGTGCTCGACCTTGGCGGTGGTCGGGCTGGTGGCCGTCCGGGCCTCAGGTGTCCAGGATCAGGGGCCAACTCCCGATTGCCGGAGACTGCGGTCGTGGGCGTGCCGCGGGTGCCGTGTCTGGTGGCGAGGTTTGCCGGTTGCCTCCGGGGCTGTGCGCTGGTCATGCCCCGCCGTCGTCGCGCTGAAGGGCCGGGGGTCACGCTGGAGACCGGCCGTTCTGGTCGGGCGGTGTCATCGGGTTCTGTGGCGCTGACAACCGGCGCCGGCTCCGTCCCGACCTGTTCTGCCGGTCAAGCGTGATCGGAACGTGGATCCGGTCATCCCCACGGCCGGATCCGTCATCCGATCAATCGGGGAAGGCGGCGGTGAAGCAGGTGGTGAGGAGGGTGTTCAGGTCGGGGGCGGGGTCCTCGGCGACCCAGCGCATCAGGGCGGTGTCGAAGGCGGCGAACGCGACCGCGACCAGGACGGCGGGGCGGGGGTCGGTGGTGGGGTCGGCGCCCAGCCGGGTGGCGAGCTCGGTGGAGAGGGCGGCGCGCCAGCTGACCTGGCGCTCCAGGTAGCGGGCCAGCAGCGGTGGGGTGGTGACCATGATCTTTGCCAGACGGCGGGACTTCTCGGGGTGCTCCCGGAAGGTGTCGGTGAAGGTGTGCAGGGTGTGCTGGAGGGCGACGGCGGGAGGTTCGGCGGCGGGGCGGGTGGACAGGGTGGTGGTGAGCTGGCGGCCGAGGTCGCTGAGGTGCTCGATGATGACGTCTTCCTTGGACTGGAAGTAGCGGAAGAACGTCCTGCGGGACACGCCGGCGGCGGCGGCCATCTGGTCGATGGTGGTCTCCTCGAACCCCTGGAACGCCAGGAGCCGCAGCGCGGCATCGGTCAGCTCGTCGCGGACCAGCTGGCGTTTGCGTTCGGCGAGGCTCACACACGGCATTCTATTCGCCGTACGACAACTATGGCACCTAAGCGCACGACTGACACTCGGTGTCACCAGGAGCTACTCGCCGACGAGGTGCCTGTCGGAGCAGCTGACGGGCGTGCAGTTCGAGGGCGCGCGGAGCCGGTAGACCGCGACGTCGCCGCGCTGCCAGGACAGGTCGGTGAGTGCGGGCAGGGCCGCGGTCGGCGTACCGTGGGCGCGGTCGACGAGAATCCAGCGGACGCGCTGCCGCCACAGCCACGACAGTCGTGACGGGGTCGGGTCGAGCACGGCCGCGTCGTTGAGCGCCAGTCGCTCCGGATCCCAGTAGGTGAGCGCCGGGCCGATGCGGTGCGCGCGGGACTGCGACTCCGTCGACTCGGGCGAGTAGCCCCAGCTGCCCAGGAGGACGCGGCGCTCGCTGTACGCGGAGATCCAGTAGGCGAGGCTCTGCCCCTGCATCAGGCCGCTGCCGCCGACACGGTGCACGTTCGTGGCCACGTACTCGGCGGGGGTGCTGTGGGCGCGCAGCCAGCGGGCGCCGGCGACCTGGTCGGGTGTGATCCGGATGTGGTATGCGACGCCGAGGTTCGCGTTCGTCGCCGCGTCGAACGGCAGCCGGGCCGCGCCGGCGAAGAGCACCACGACCAGGGCCCCGAAGACCCCGGCGCGCCGGTGCAGGAGCAGGGCCGTCACCAGGACGAGGGCGCCCAGGGCGTACACCGGCAGCGGCACCCACCAGCGATGCCGCGGCACCGGCAGGGTGAACGCGACCGACACCACCGCGAGCACGGCCGCCACCGCGAGCGCCGTCCACAGCGCGCGCGGTGCGCCGGGCAGGCGGACCAGGCCGGTCGCCGAGAGGATCGCCGCGCACGGCCAGGCGGCGACGACGAAGAAGTGCTCGCTCCACGACACGTGCCAGACGCACAGCGTGCCGGCGACACCCGCCACGGTCGTGCCCGCCAGGAAGACGCAGGCGTCATCCCAGCGGCGAACGAACAGCACGCCGGCGAGGCGGGCGCCCATCGCGATGCCGTACGCGCCGAGGCCCCACAGGATGAGCGGGACGTCGCGCACCGTGGTGCCGTGCCGCTGGCTCCCGACGAAGTCCAGCATGATCGCGAAGGGTCCCCATCGCAGGCCCTGCCCCTCGAACCCGTAGAGGACGGCGACCGCAGTCACCGTGACCGCGGCAAGGAGCGCACCGAGCAGCCAAGGGGTCCGCTGTGGGCGTCGCCGCAGGAGGTGTACCGCGCAGACGGCCGCGACCCCCGCCCCGAAGAGCGGGACGATCGTCGACTTCGCGCCGGTCGTCCCGGCCGCGAACAGCAGCACGAGCAGCCAGTCCCGCCGCCCGCCGCCGCGCAGCACGGACACGACCGCCGCGATCAGCGGCATGCTCAGCGCCGCGCCGAACAGCAGCGAGCGGCTCGACCAGCTGTAGTAGGCGGTGATCGAGCCGAAGAACGCCGGCGCCTGCCGCTGCGGGACGAGCTCGCCGACGGTGAACATCAGCGCCGCCGCGACGGGGCCCGCCCACGGATGCCCGGCGACCCGCCGGCCGGTGACCGCGAGCAGGCACACGGCCAGCACGGCGAGCACCGGCAGGTCCAGCCGGAACCACACGACCGGCAGGTCGACGCCGCTGATCAGGCTGCTCGCGGCGACGTGACCGTACGCGAACCAGTGGTAGCCCAGCGTCCGGTCGCCCTGCTCGGGGACGGTGAGCGGGAAGTGGTGCTTCAGGTCGGCGCTGACGGCGAGCAGGTTCAGCTGGTCGATCATGTAGTCGTGCGCGCCGGCGGGCGGCAGCGCCGGGTTGACCGCCAGGAACGCCGCCGTCAGGTACGCGAGGAACCCGGCCGCGATCCCGGCGACCGCCCACGACCAGGCCGCCGTCGGCCGCTCGGGATAGTCGGGCCGCTTCCGGAAGCGGGCCAGCGGGACGATCACCAGCAGCGGCCACACCCACAGCCAGCCGCGCAGGTCGAGCAGGCTCGCGACGGTCAGGGAGACCGTCTCGGCGAGCAGCCCGACGACCGTGCCGTACGTGAGATCTTCGAGCAGCGACCGCGGCGTGGGCCGGATCGCGCGGTACAGCAGCGTCCCCGGCACGACGACGGCATAAACGAAATATCCGAAATATCGGACGACGTCGAGCAGGGAAGCGCCGAGCGTCAGCGGAAGCGCGACGGTGGCCAGGGCGAGCGCGAGCCATGGAAATTTCATGCCAACCGCTCAACGCGAGGCAGCGCCCAGGTGTGACGGTGACGGTCCTCAGGAGGCGAGGCGGCGCATCGCGTCGCGGCGCAGCGGGGAGATCCAGTCGATCGGGATGACGCTCAGCATCCGGCCGAGGACCAGCGCGTTCGCCGACGCGATGAGATCCGTCCCGGGGAGGCCGGGCAGCCCGTACAGGCGGCGCGCCCACGCCGGCAGCAGGCCGATCGCCAGCGCCGACACCCCGAACGCGGCGCCCCGGACGGGGGTGAGGCCTAACCCGTACGGCAGCGGGGGCAGCGTCAGGAACAGCCCCGTGGCCGCGGAGTCGACGGTCAGCCCCAGCTCGGGGCGCATCCGCTCGTAGTAGTCCGCGACCGCCGCCGCCGAGTCCGGCACCGTGGCGGGGTCGAGGCCGACGAGCTCCGCCGCCCTGGTCTGCTCCGCGTAGTAGCGGTCGATCTCCGGCCCGCTCAGCCGCAGCCCGCCCCGCAGGGCGGCCTCCATGAACGACTCGACCTCCGTGACGTGCACCCAACGCAGCAGGTCGGGGTCGTCGACGCGGAAGCGCTCGCCGGTGCGCGGGTCGGTCGCGGTCATCTTCGCGTGGATCGCCCGCACCCGGCGGCCGGCGCGCTCGGCCTGCTCGGTCGTGCCGTAGACGACCGTCCCCACGTACATGGCGGTGTGCTGGAACCTGCCCCACGGGTCCTTGCGGTACCGGCTGTTCTGCTCCACGCCCGCGACCGCCCGGGGGAGCAGCGCCTGCAGGTACAGGCTGCGCAGGCCGCCGACGGTGACGATGGGCTCCCGGTGCACCCGCCAGGTGACCGAGTCCGGTCCGAAGAGCCCCGGGTCGCTCAACTCGGCAGGTCCTCGACCGTGTCGTCGGCGAGCCGCTGCTGGCAGGCGGGGCACAGCCCCCAGAACGTGACCTCGGCCTCATCGAGGACGAACCCGTGCGCCTGCGACGGCGTCAGGCACGGCGCGTCGCCGACCGCGCAGTCCACGTCGGCGATCTCCCCGCACCCGCGACAGACGATGTGATGGTGGTTGTCGCCGACGCGTGACTCGTATCGCGCGGGGCTGCCGGCGGGCTCGATCCGCCGCGCCAGGCCGGCCCTGGACAGCGCGCTGAGCACGTCATACACGGCCTGGGTGGAGACGGTGTCGAGCCGGGCCCGGACCCGCGCGGCGATCTGGTCGACGTCCAGGTGACCCTGTGCCTGCCCCCGCGACGCCTCCAGGACCTCCAGCACGGCCAGCCGGGGCCGCGTCACCCGCAGACCCCGGGCGCGCAGCAAGTCCTCACCCGACACGCTTTCAATAACACCACGCACCCTGGAACCGTTCAAATGTTTCCGGGCTCTTGATTGAACTGCCGGTACTCGGGTTGTGTACACGTCCGGTGGGGGAGGATCGCACCCGACGAAGAGGAGGCCCCGTGTTCGAACGTGTGCTCGGTCTACCGGCTCACCCGTTCTTCATCCATGCGGCAGTCGTGCTCGTGCCGCTGCTGGCGGTGGCGGGCATCCTGTACGCCGTCTGGCCGGCCGCGCGCCGCCACGCCCGCTGGACGATGATCGTCCTGGCCGTCGCCACCCCCGGCGCCGTGTTCGCCGCCAAGGAGTCCGGCGAGGCGTTCGAGGAGAGCCCCAACTTCCAGTCCGACCAGCTGCAGGCGAAGATCAGCGAGCACGAGGACTTCGGCAGCACGCTGTTCCTGATCGTGGTGGGTCTTGCTCTGGTCGCGCTCGTCATGGCGTACGTCGTCCGCCCCGCCCCGGGCGAGCCGATCGGCCCCGCCGTCGCCCACTGGGCGCTCAGCGGGCTGACCGTGGTGCTGGCGGTGGCCGCCCTCTACTACGTCTTCAAGGCCGGCGACACCGGCGCCAAGATGGTCTGGGACGGCTTCTAGCCCTCAGAACAGCAGACGGCCGCAGAAGATCAGCAGCAGCACGAGGATGACCGCGCCGGCGAAGATCCCCATCCCCTTGGTCAGGATCGTCGCGGCCTGCTCCTCCCGGTCGATCCGCTCGGGATCCTGGGCCGGGAGCTTCCGTGGCGCCGCCGGTCGCTCGACGGTCGGCGGCCGCCACCCGCGCGGGGGCGGCGCGCTGCGCGGCGCGCCGGTGTAGGGGACAGCCGCGGGCTCGGCCGGCGCTGCCGGCGGTGGCGGTGCGGCCCCCTCCGGCGGCCGCCGCCAGAAGGCGTCGTCACTCACGCCACGAGCGTACCCACCGGGCCCGGCCGCCAGACCCGGCCCGGTGGGGGAACCTCAGTCGCTGTTCAGCAGATCGGCGAGCGACATCGGACGGGTGGCGTCCGGGTCGCCCTGGTCCAGGCGCACGGTCGGCTGCTCGTCCGCCGCCTGCTCCGCCTGCTGCGGGTCGGTCTGGTGCTGGGGGGCACTGTCGTCTGTCATGCCGCCGAGTGTGACCTGTCGACGGAAGGGCGACTGTCGTCATTCGGCCAACTTCCCGCAAACTCGCCGGAGTACGCTCGCGGCGTGGCGACGACGAACGAGTGGGCATCCACCGATGAGCAGCGCGAAGTGAGCTTCGAAGACTTCGCCGACGAGCTGGTCGTGTTGCCGGACACCACGACCGACGACACCGACGCCGGCTGGGGCGAGCGCAGTGCGTCCAACGACGACCGCCTGCTCGCCGACCGCCCCCCGCACTGGGACTGACGGACCGGCACAGACAGCGCTACGCCCCGGACCGGTGACCGGTGGGGCGTAGCGCCGGGTGACGTTGGCGACCTCAGGCGGTCGAGGAGGCCGACTTCGTCGACGCGCCCGCCGAGGAGGTGCTCGACGACGCGGCCGCGGCCGGCTTCGAGTCGGAGGACGACGACGCGGACGAGCTCGAGTCCGACGACTTCGACTCAGAGGACGACGAGGACGCCGTCGACGAGGAGTTGCTCGACTTCGTCGAGGAGCGGGAGTCGGTGCGGTAGAAGCCCGAGCCCTTGAAGACCACACCCACCGCGGAGAACTGCTTGCGCAGGCGGCCCTGGCACTCGGGGCACTCGGTCAGCGCGTCGTCCGTGAACGACTGCACCGCCTCGAGCTGGTGGCCGCAGGCCGTGCAGGCGTATTGGTAGGTAGGCACCGTTCAGCCTCCATCATTGGCACTCAACCCTATCGAGTGCCAATAGTGCGGTATCGCACATCCTTTCGTCCAGTGGAGGTGGGCGGTCTCATACCTGGCGGTAGCCCCCACCAGGGCCCCCGAGACCCGCTGGTCGTGCGGCTCGGCGGGCACGGACGGCAGGAGCTCGCCCGGGTGCAGCAGGGCGATCGTCGGGGCCGTGACCCGGGCGAGGACCCGGTCGTAGGAGCCGCCGCCCTGGCCGAGCCGCGTCCCGTCCAGCCCGACGGCGAGCGCCGGGACCAGCATCAGGTCGACCGACCGGACCGCGTCGACGCCGAGCCGCGGTCCGGTCGGCTCGGACAGGCCGAGCGGGCCGCCGGCCAGCGTCCCGTCGTAGCGGGCCCAGTCCAGGTCGCGCGAGGACAGCAGCACGGGCAGCAGGACCCGTGGCGCCACGGCGGCCAGGGCGGGCAGGAGTCCCGGGCCGCCCGCCTCGAACGGCAGCGGCGCGTAAGCGGCGACCGTGCGTGCGCCGGCTGCCCGTACCATGGCGGAAACAGCCTCAATGAGCGACTTGTCGGAAAATGGGTGCGCGGAGGAGCGCCGAGCGGACCGGATGTGCGACCGGAGCTCGGATTTCGGGGACACCGCAGGCGGCACCGCTCAAATCCTCCTCATCTGTGACAGCATCGCAGAAACACAGCTTCGGGAGGACGGACGTGACGCTGCGGGCGCGGCTCACCGCCGCCTTCCTGGCGGTCGTGCTCGGACCGGTGCTGCTCGGCGCGATCTTCGTCGGCATCGCCGTGTCCGCCGTCAGCCAGCAGCGGGCCAAGGAGCGGCTCGAGTCCGGCGCGCAGAACGTCGAGGCCGCCCTCGCCGTCACCTGCCAGCGGCTGCGGCTCGCCGCCGAGACCACGGCCCTCGTCACCGCCGACGGCGACCAGCCCGACGCGGCCCAGCGGGCCGTCCAGCGCGGGCTCGCCCGCGCGGTCGAGGTGAGCGGCGCCGACGGCACCGTGCTCACCACCGCGGGCGTGCTGCCGCCGAAGCCGTGGGCCGACTGCGCCGCGCCGGCCCGCGCGCCGTTCGCCGCGATCGCCGCGTCTGTCGACGTGCTCGACCCGAGCTCGCGGCGCATCGGCCGGGCGTACGCGGTCGAGCCCGTCGACGCCACCCTCCTCGCCTGGCTCACCGACGCCAGCGGCGTGCGGGTCGACTCGCTCGCGACGGACCGGACGGAGTCGGAGGCGGTGCGCGTCGCCGCCAAGCTCGACCGCGACGCGACCGGCACCACGCCCGGCGGCCTGCTGGTCCGGCGGCTCGAGCCGCGGCCCGACCAGCCGCTGACCCTGGCCCTGTCGGTGCCCGAGCCCGACACCGGCGGCCTCTACGCGGTGCTCGTCGCCGTCGTCGCCTGCGCCGGGGTGGTCGCGGTCAGCGTCGCCTGGTGGCTGGCCCGCTCCACCACCCACCCGCTGACCGAGCTGGCGCAGGCGGTCGAGCGCGTCGCCGACGGCGACCTCAGCGCCCGCGTGCCCGTCCGCAGCCAGGACGAGGTCGGGAGGCTCGGCCAGACGTTCAACCGGATGACCCGCGAGATGCAGGGGTACGTGCAGGCGCTGACCGCCAGCCGCGACCAGCTGCGCGGGCAGCTCGGCGTCCTCGGCGACACCCTTGCCGGCACCCATGACCTCGACCGGATCCTCCAGGTCATCCTGCAGACGGCGACGGCCGCGACCGGCGCGCAGTCCGGGGTGGTGCTGATGGTCGACCCGGCCAGCGGCGAGCTGCGCGGGCAGGTGGCCGAGGGGCTCGCCGGGTTCGACGTCGCCGACCTGCGGCTCCAGCTCGGCGACGGGCTGCTCGGCACGGTCGCCGCCTCCGGTGAGCCGCGGCGCGGCCGGGTCGACCGGGACGGGCCGGTCCTGGCGCCCGTCGAGCCGCGCTGCATCACGTACGTCGCGGTCCCGATCGCGGCGCCCGGCGTGGGGCCCACCACCGGCCTGGAGCCCCAGTCCGACCTGCCGCCCGCCGCGCGCGGGGTCCTGGCCCTGTACGACCGGCACGGCTTCGACGAGTTCGACGACGCCGACCTGATCACGCTGCGGACGTTCGCGGGGCAGGCGGCCGTCGCCGTCGACAACGTCCGGGTGCACGAGGAGGCGCAGCGGCTGTCCCTCACCGACCCGCTGACCGGCCTGTCCAACTACCGGTACCTGCGCGAGTCGCTGCGCCGCGAGGTCGAACGGGCCAGCCGGTTCGGCCGCAGCCTCGCCGCGCTCGCCCTGGACCTCGACCGGTTCAAGGAGGTCAACGACACCTACGGCCACGCGGCCGGGGACGCGGTGCTGGCCGAGTTCGCCCGCCGGCTCCGGGCGGAGATCCGCGAGGTCGACTTCGCGTTCCGGCAGGGCGGCGAGGAGTTCGTCGTGCTGCTGCCGGAGACCGACGCGGCCGGCGCCGCGGTCCTCGCCGAGCGCCTCGGTGCCGCGGTACGGCGCAGCCCGGTCCTCGTGGTCTCCTCCACGCCCGGCCAGCCGCCGCGGCGCATCCCGGTGACGGTCTCGATCGGCATCGCGGTCTTCCCGATCCACGGCGCGACGGGAGCGGCCGTGCTGGAGGCCGCGGACGACGCGCTCTACGCGGCCAAGGCCGCCGGCCGCGACACGTACAAGATCGCCCCCGACGCGGTCGTGGCAGTGCCGCTTCCGGGCGCGCCTCCGGGTGCGCTTCCGGGCGCGCCTCCGGGTGCGCTTCCGGGTGGGCAGGAGTCGTTCACGGGTGCGCAGGGGCCCGCGAAGGCTAGTACGGAGGTGACGCCCGGCGCGCCAAAGGCGGCACAACCGCCACGACAGAGCCGCGGCGGCTAGCCTTGCCACATGCCTGACACGACTCCTCACCAGCCCGCGGCGCAGCGCCAGCGGGCTGTCAAAGCCGTGATCCCGGCGGCGGGCCTGGCCACCCGCTTCCTCCCGGCGACCAAAGCCGTGCCGAAAGAGCTGCTGCCGGTCGTTGACCGGCCCGTCCTCCAGTACATCGTGGAAGAGGCCGCGGCAGCCGGCATCCGAGACATCCTGCTGGTCACCGGCAGGGGCAAGACATCGATGGTCGATCATTTCGACCGCCGTCCCGACCTTGAGGCGCGCCTGCAGGAGAAGGGTGACGACGAGCGGCTCGCCGCGGTCAAGCGCCCCAGCGAGCTCGCCGAGATCTACACCTGCCGGCAGGGCGAGCCCCTCGGCCTCGGTCACGCCATCTCGTACGGTGAGTCGCACGTCGGCAGTGAAGCGTTCGCGTGCCTGCTCGGCGACGAGTTCGTCGAGGAGACCGAGCCGCTGCTGCCCGCGATGCTCGACCTCCAGGCGCAGACCGGCGGCATCGTCCTCGCGCTCATCGAGGTCGAGCCCGACGAGACCAGCCGCTACGGGATCGCGTCCGTCGAGCCGTCCGACCTGTCGGCGGAGGCGGGCGAGGTACTGAAGGTGACCGGCCTCGTGGAGAAGCCGAAGCCGGCGGAGTCGCCGAGCAACCTCGCGGTCATCGGCCGGTACGTGCTGCCCCCCACCCTCTTCGACGCGATCCGCCGCATCGGCCCCGGTGCCGGCGGCGAGATCCAGCTGACCGACGCGATGGCCCTGCTGCTCGCCGAGGGCACCCCGGTGCACGGCATCGTCTACCGCGGCACCCGGTACGACACCGGCATGCCCCTCGGGTACCTGCAGGCCGTCGTCCAGCTCGCGTGCAAGCGCGACGACCTCGGCCCGGCGTTCAGCGAGTGGCTGACCCAGTTCGTGGAGAAGGATCTGCGCGGGTGACAGCGGTTCCAGCGACGGGCTCCCACCACGACGCCGCACGCGATGCGGGCGTCGGGTCGAACGCGCGCGTCCCACTCGCCGACTATCTCGCCGGCGTGCTCCGGGGCCTGCGCCCGTTGCCCCCGCTGGACCTTGAGATCACCGCCGCGCACGGCAACGTGCTCGCCGAGGACGTGGTCGGACCGGGCCCCGTGCCCGCGTTCGACCACTCCGCGATCGACGGCTACGCCGCCCGGTTCGACGACATCAGCGACGCGCAGCCGGGCCGCCCGGTCCGGCTCAGCGTCGTCGGTGACCTCGTCGCCTCCAGCTGGCGGCCGGTCCGGCTCACCCCGGGCACCTGCTTCTCCGTCGCCGCGGGCGCGCTCATGCCCGTGTCGGCGGACGTGGTGGTCCCGCCCGGCATGACCGACCAGGGCATGGCGGCGGTCGAGGTGTACCACCCGACGAAGCGTGGCCACGGGGTGCGCCGCGCCGGCGACGAGCTGCCCGCCGGGGCGGTCCTCGCCCGCGCCGGTGCGTACGTGACCCCGCCGCTGGTGTCCGTCCTCGCCGCCAGCGGCATCGGGCACGTCGTCGTGCGCCCCAGCCCCCGCGTCGTCGTGATCGCCACCGGCGACGAGCTCGTCGACGTCGGCCGCGCCAGCCAGCCCGGCCAGGTCGTCGACGCCAACTCCCACGCCCTCACCGCCGCGGCGGCCGAGGCCGGGGCGCACGCGTACCGCGTCGGCATCTGCGACGACGACCCCGAAGGGCTCCGCGGCCTGCTCGACGACCAGATGCTGCGCGCGGACCTCATCATCACGACCGGCGGCACCGGCACCGGCCCAGGCGACATGGTCCGGCGCATCCTGTCACGGTCCGTGGTCTTCTCCGACCTCTCCGTGTATCCGTGCTCGTCGCTCGGCTACGGGACCATCGGCGGCGCCGCCGGCGTCAACGGCGTGCCGATCGTCTGTCTGCCCGGCGACCCCGGCGCCGCGCTCATCGGCTTCGAGGTGCTCGCCCGGCCCGTCATCCAGCTGCTCGCCGGCGCGGACCCGGTCTTCCGGCCCAGCGTGCGCGCACACCTGCTGGAGACCGTCAGCTCGCCCTCCGGTATGCGGGAGTTCCGGCCCGCGTACATCACCGAGCGCCGCGGTGGCGGCTACACCGTGATGCCGCTCGCCGGTGGCCCGTACACGCTGTCGGGCCTCGCCGACGCCAACGGGCTCATGGTCCTGGGCGAGAAGGTGATCAGCGCCGCCGCGGGCTCTACAGTGGACGTCATCATGTTGGATAGACGGCGATGAGTCAGCCTGGATGGCCGGCGGTCCTGACCGACGGTCCCGTCACCCTCCGGCCCTACCGGCGCGCCGACGCCCGCCTGTGGGCCGAGGTCCGCCGCGCCAACGAGCAGTGGCTGTCGAAGTGGGAGCCCACCCCGTACGGGACGTGGCACGACCTCAACTCGCCGGCCGCGTTCCGTGCCGTGCACGCCGACCTGCGCCGCGCCGCCCGCACCGGCAGCGCCATGCCGTTCGCCGTCTGCTACGAGGACCAGCTCGTCGGCCAGCTCACCCTCGGCAACATCGTGCGGCGCGCCTTCTGCTCCGGCTACGCGGGCTACTGGGTCGACTCCCGCCACGCGGGCAAGGGCATCACCCCGACCGCCCTCGCGCTCGCCGTCGACCACGCCTTCAGCGTCGGCGGCCTGCACCGCATCGAGGTCAACATCCGGCCCGACAATCTCGCCAGCCGGCGCGTCGTGGAGAAGCTCGGCTTCCGCCAGGAGGCGTACCACCACCGCTACCTGCACATCGACGGCGACTGGCGGGACCACCTCGGCTACGCCATGACCACCGAGGACGTCTCCACCGAGGGTGGCCTTCTCGCCCGCTGGCACAAGGTCCTCGCGGGCTGACTTCCGGCCCCTCCATCGCGGTCCCTCCTGCTCGGCTCCTCCTTTTCGGGTGTTTCCTCCTGCGTGTTGACGTGGTGTAACGCTGCGCAACCCGTACTGTTCTGAGTCGGAGTTACCACGCTGTAACTTCCACAGACTTGGATGACTTCGCGCGCCTGGGGGGACCGGCGCACGAAGTCGGTGAACGGAGGCGTGAGGGTGCCGACCTCGGTGCTCCTCGCCGTCCTTGCCGCTGCTGGGCTCCTGGCCTTGGCGCCCGCGTTGGTGCGCCGGTACGACGCCACAGAGCGGCTGGTGGCGGAGCGGGCGTTGTCCACGGCACGGGTGCTGACCCGTGCCGGAATGCGCGCTGACCGCCGCCGGCGCACGATCCCCGGCCGCCGCCCGGTCAACCCGCCCCGCACAGTGGTGCACCGCACAGTTTCTTCTTCCGCTGCTTCTTCCGCTTCTTCTCCTGCTTCTTCTTCTGCCGGCGCCGCCCCGCCGCCGTTGCGGGTCGTGCCGCCCACCGCCCGCCGGCGCCGTCCACACCGGGCGCCCCGCGCCATGTACCGCCGCCGCCGGGTCCTGCTCGCCCTCGTCCTGCTCAACCTCGTCGAGCTCGGCGGCGTCGCCCTCGTCAGCACCGGCTTCTGGGTCGGCTTCGCCGTCACCGGCGCCCTGCTCGTCGCCTACGTCGCCCACCTGCGCACCCGCGCCCTCGCCGAGCAGCGCCGCCGGCGCCGCGAAGCCCAGTACGCCGCATGGATCGCCCGCCGCCAGGCCCAGGTCCGCCGCGAACAACTCCGCCGCGCCGCCCAACGCCGCGAGGCCGTCGCCGCCCAGCTCGCCGAACGCGACCGGGCCCGCCGCGAAGCCGCCCGCCTGGGCGCCCTGGGCGCCGTCCGAGGCCGCCCCTACGACACGCGGGCGTCAGGTCAGTGATCTGATTCGCGCCCCGTCCAACCCGTTTGCTACTCTTGGCCCCGGCCCACTCCGGCGGGCCGGTTGGGGTTGTGGCGCAGTCTGGTAGCGCACCTCGTTCGCATCGAGGGGGTCAGGGGTTCGAGTCCCCTCAACTCCACCAATCGGCGCAGTCTGCTCAGCGGGCTGCGCCGCTTCGCGTTGGTGGTGGAGTTGGTTCCCCGCGCACGGGCTTCGCCCGCGCTCCCCATTGGGGGAGCTTCGCTCCACCCACGCCCCCTCAAGACCGTCGCGGGGTGCTCTGGTCGGTGGGCTCGTCGGCTGCGCCGCCTCGGAGTGCCTGGGTGGGAGGGGTTCTGCCGTCTGTGGAGGTGCTGCGATCGTGCCTTCTCTGAGCTGTGGCTGGAGTGCTCGGCTTGCTGTTGCTCCGCCTGCGCCTCTCGGGAACCGTGGCCCGTTCAGAAACCGTCGTCCCCCGGGACCGTCGTCCCCCGGGACCGTCGTCCCCCGGGACCGTCGTCCCCCGGGACCGTCGTCCCCTGGAACTGTCGTCCCCTGGAACTGTGGCCAGCCGGAACTGTGGCCCCCGGAGGCGTGGACGTTCGGGACTGTGGCCGTTCTCGGAACCGGGGCGCCCTTCTCGGAGGCGTGGCTGGGGGCTCTGGTCGGGTCGGCTGTCGGCTGTCGGCTCGTAGTGCTTGCGCTCCTTGGAGTGCTCGTGTGGGGTGGCATCTGTCTGTCCGCGCGGGGGCTGTGTTCGTGCGTTTCTTGAGTTCGTGGTGGGGGTGTTCGGGCTTGGTGTCGCTTTGTCCGCGTCTTGTTGAAGTCGTGGCGGGGTGCTCTGCGTGCTGGGGTCGGTGGCGGCGCGGGTGTGGTGCAGGCGTGGCGGTGTTGGTCGTCGGACGGGGAGTTGGTGGGTTCGTGGGCTTGGGGTGCGAGGGAGCCGGCTGGCCATGGGGACACTCAACCACGGGGGTACGACAGAAAACGCGGGCTCGGCGGGTGGGGCTCGGGGCTCGCTGGAGGCAGTGCCGGCCGGATTCGAACCGGCGTCCTTCCGATCCGGAGTCGGGCGCGTCAACCTCTGCGCTACGGCGCTGCCGTCGCTGAGTGTATCGAGGGGGGGCGGTTACTCGGCGGGGGCGAAGCGGTCCAGGGCGGGCATGTAGCGGCGGTAGGGGCCGACGTCGTCGCGGTGGCGGCCGGCGAGCACCTCGGCGATCTGGGCGGTGTGGGTCAGGTCGTGGGCGACCCAGGCGGAGAGGACCTGAGAGAGGGTCACCGTGCCGAACTCGGGGTGGGTGCCAGAGCGGGGAAGGTCGGAAGGGGTCAGGCCGAGCGCGTCGAGGTCCTCCAGCGAGCGGGACCGGACGGAGCGGAAGCGGTCCAGCAGGTCGGCGACCGGTTCGCGGTCCCAGGAGAGCATGGCGACGCGGTTGAAGGGTTCGAACGGGCGGTCGGTGCCGTGCTCCATGATGAGGCGGATGCGGGGCAGCCAGTTCGTCTCGTCGCCGTGCAGGAGGTGGCCGGCGATGGCGTACGCGCTCCAGGTGTCCGGGCCGTCGTCGCGGTGCAGCCACTCGTCGGGCAGGTCGAGCAGCAGCGCGGAGACCGTGGTCGGGGTGCGGGCCAGCAGGGTTGTCGCGTCGGAGATTCGCATGTGGCCCATGCTCGGCGCGCCGTGGCTGCGGGGACAGGGCCACCTCGCGATGACTGGCCTGGCGTCCTCAAGGCGATGGACGCCCGGGCTCCAGGTGCTGCTCGAGCCGGTCGAGGAAGGTGGCCTGGGCCTTGACCAGCTTGGTCCTGGCGGGCTCAAGGCCGAGCCATGCGACGCGGTCCAGCTCGGGGAACGACTGGATGACGCCCGAGCCCTTCGGCCACTCCATCTCGAAGGTGTTGCTGACCGCGGTCTGCTCGTCGAAGTCGCCTTCCAGGGCGAACACGGTGACGACCTTGCCGCCGCTCTGGCGGACCTCGCCCAGGCAGATGGGCGTGCCCGCGGGGGCGGGGGCGCCGAGCTCCTCCTCGAACTCGCGGAAGGCGGCGGCCTGGGCTTCCTCGTGCTCGTCGTACTCACCCTTGGGGATGGACCAGGCGCCGGCGTCCTTCCGGGCCCAGAACGGACCGCCCATGTGCCCGACGAGCACCTCGATTCCCTGGTCTGAGCGGCGGTACAGCAGCATCCCCGCGCTCAGCCGAGCGGGCTTCGCCATGTCTGGCCTCCCTGTGCGCCGGCCGGTCCGATGTCTTGATGCAAACACAGCGGGCCGGCCCTGGCACCCTTGGGGCCATGGATGAGATCGACGACGACGCGCTGCGGGGGCTGGTGGCGCGGATCGCGGCCGCGCGCGGGAAGGTCGTCGCGGTGGAGCTGCCGCCGGACCGGTTCCAGGACCTCGTCGACGAGCTGCAGGTGGCGGCGTACGAGCACGACGCCGACGTGCGGATCGTGCTCGGCGCGGCGTGCACCACGGCCGCCCGCGCCGTCGAGCACCTCGCCGGTGTGCTGCAGCTGCCGTATGCGGCGAGCCGCGGATGGCTGGACATGCTGGATGCGGTCGGCGACCGGGCGGCCTCGCTGCGGCAGTGCCTCGTGGTCGCCGACGCGGCGGATCTGGTACGGCACGAGGACGAGGACCGGTGGCACGAGCTGGTCGGCGCCCTGTTCGGCGGGCCGTACTGCCTCGGCGGCGGCTGGAACACGATCGTCCTGGCCGATCATCCGTGGCGGTGGAAGGGCACGCCGTTCCGGTCGGCGGCTCAGGCACAAGAGCGGGCCGAGACGGGCCGACGGTCCATGCACGGGGAGCATTCGTCCATGTTCGAATAGTGACCGCCGTTGCTATGATCCAGAGCCGGACACCGATGCGTGGCGCGAGCGGGAGGTGGGCATCATCCTGACCAGGGTCACCATGGTGTGGCACCGCGCGGCGCTGGAGACGACCGGCACCGATGACGGGCAGTGACGGCGTCGCCGTCGTCCGGATCAGCGGGTCCGGGCGACCGGTGGGCATGGGCGTGCTGGTCGGCCCGCGGCAGGTGATCACCTGCGCGCACGTGGTCAACGCGGCGCTCGGTCGAGACCATCGCAGCCAGCCGAGGCCGGACCAGACCGTGACCGTGCAGGTCGAGTTCCCCCGGGTCGGGGGCAGGCCGATCCGGACGGCGCGGGTCGTGGCGTGGAACCCCCCGCCGGAGCGGGGCATCGGCGGCGACGTCGCCTGCCTGGAGCTCAACGAGGACGCACCCGCGGACGCCCCGCCGGCCCGGTTCGCGGAGACGCCGACCAGCCCCGACGACCGGCTCGTCGTGTTCGGCGACCCGGAGGCGGTGTCGCGGCCGAGCGGGGTCTGGGTCGAGGTCGGCCTGGTCGGCGCCGTGGAGGGCGGGCTGATCCAGGTCGAGAGCCGGGAGCGGCAGAGCATCCGCGCGCAGCCGGGCTACAGCGGCTCGCCGGTGTGGCGTGGCGACGGCAAGGTGATCGGGTTGCTGCACGCGACCGCCCCGCCCGACGAGCCGCACCGCGACGCCTACCTGCTGCCGCCGGAGCTGCTCGCCGCCACCTGGCCCGACCAGCTGGACTATCTGCTGATCCCGGCCAACCCGTACCGCGGCCTGGAGAGCTTCACCGAGGCACACGCGGACGTGTTCTTCGGCCGTGAGGACGTCGTGACGGCCCTGGCGCAGCAGGTGCGGCACCAGCCGGTGACGATGCTGGTCGGCCCGTCCGGGGTCGGCAAGTCGTCGCTGGTCCAGGCGGGTCTCATCCCGAGGCTGCTGGCGGAGCACGCGTGGTCGGTCGCGGTCATCCGTCCGGGGCGGGACCCGTGGCACCGGCTGGCGATCGGTCTGCTCAGGGCGCTCGACGACCGGCAGCCGCAGGCGGCCCAGATCGAGGCGACCGTCGCCCGGCTGCGCGCGGACGGCCTGGACTGGATGGCCCGCCTGCTGAGCAGCCAGGACCGCCCGCTGCTGCTCGTCGTCGACCAGTTCGAGGAGCTGCTGCTCGGCGACACCCCACCGGAGCAGGGGCTGCTCGACCTGCTGCTGCCACCGGGCGAAGACCTTCACGAACGCCCACCAGGCGAAGACCTTCACGAACGCCCGCCGGGCGAAGACCTTCACGAACGCCCACCGGGCGAAGACCTTCACGAACGCCCACCGGGCGAAGACCTTCACGAACGCCCACCGGGCGAAGACCTTCACGAACGCCCGCCGGGCGAAGACCT
>NZ_JBFAJA010000054.1:61478-98428 GCF_040654975.1 Dactylosporangium sp. NPDC050588
CTTCACGAACGCCCGCCGGGCGAAGGCCCTCACAAACGCCCACCGGGCGAAGACCCGCCGGGCAGAGACCGGGATCCCGGGTTCCGCACCGTCCATACGCTGCGCGCCGACTTCGTCCCGGCCCTGCTCGGCATCCCGGGCGTCGGCCCGCGGCTGGTCGAGCGGCTCTTCCCCCTGTCGAAGATGACACCCGCCGAGATGCACGCCGCCGTCCTGCGGCCCGCCGAGGCGCGCGGCGTCACCTTCCAGCCGGGACTGGTCGACAAGATCGTCGAGGACGCTGCCCGGGGGTCGCTGCCGCTGCTGGAGTTCATGCTGACGCGGCTGTGGCAGACGCAGCGCAAGCGGCTGATCGACTACACCGGCTACCGGCACCTGGGCGAGATCGGCGAGGTCCTCGACCAGTTCGCGGACAGCCAGATCGCCAAGGTCGCCGACACCCCGCGGGCGCTGCTGGACCAGGTGCTGCTGAGCCTGGTGCAGCTCGTCGGCGACGACGTCGACCGGGCGATCCGGCGCCGGGTGCACCTCGCCGGACTGCCGCCCACCCACGAGCGGGTGCTGCAGCACCTGGCCCGGGAGCGGCTCGTCGTGTTCGACAACGAGCCGCAGTCCGGCAGGTTCGCCGAGTTCGCGCACGAGGCCCTGATCCGGTCGTGGACCTACCTGCGTGACCTGGTGCGCGGCAACGCCGAGTTTCTGATCTGGCTCGACATCACCCAGCGGCGGATCCGCGAGGACGACCCGCTGCCCGAGTCGCGGATCGCCGAGGCGACCGCCTGGATCGAGCAGCGGCCGGAGGAGATCCCGTTCGACGTTCACGACTTCGTCGCCAGGAGCCGGGCGGCCGCGGAGGCGCGCAACCGGGAGACGGAGGACGCGCGGCAGCGCGCGGAGGCGGCCACCGACCAGGCCGAGGCGCTGCGGCTGGCGGCGGACTGTGAGCTGGTCGCGCGGCTGCCCAGGGTGCCGACCCATGTGGCGCTCGCGCTGGCGGTGGAGTCCGTACTGACGAAGCCGACGCTGCAGGGCAACCTGGCGCTCCAGCACGTGCTGCGGCAGCACCCCCGGACGCTGCGGCAGATCGATTCGGGGGTCCCGCCGACGGCGGTGGCGTTCGACCGTGAGGGGACCCGCATGGCGATGTGCGGCTCCGGTGGCGAGACCCTCGTGTACGACACGGACACCGGTGAGGTGGTGGCCGCGCTCACCCACCCGGCCGCGGTGATGGTGGCGGCCTTCGACGCCGACGGCGACCGCCTCGCCACGTCGGGGCAGGACCAGGTCGTGCGCGTCTACAACCTGGCGGACAACCCGGCGGACGGGGCGCCGGAGCCGCTGGAGATCCCGCAGCTCGGCGAGGTGACGTGGATCGAGTTCGACCCGGGCGGCGCGCTGCTGGCCACCGCCGACCGCAACGGCACGGCGCGCGTCCACGACGCGGCGACCGGGGCGCAGGTGGCCGAGTTCGGGCACGAGGGGCCGGTCTCGAGGGTGACGTTCGCACCGTACGGGCAGCGCCTGGCCATCGCGTCGCACGACGGCACGGCACGCGTCGTCGACGCCAGGACCGGCCGGCAGCTGCTGGCGGTGCGGCACACCCGGGAGGTGCTCGACATCGCGTTCGCCGAGGACGGCGCGCGGCTGGTGACGGCGAGCGGCGCCACGGCCCAGGTGTTCGACCTGCTGACCGGTGCCCCGGTGGCCCAGTGCCAGCTGGAGCGCCCGGTGACCTCGGTGGTGTTCAGCCCGGACGGCACCCTGGTCGCGGCCGCCGGACTGGACTGGACCGCGCGGATCTTCCGGGCCGGCGGCAACGGCTCGCTCGTGGTGCTGCCGCACGACGGCGCGGTCCTGGCGGTCGCGTTCTCGCCCGACAGCACCCAGGTCGCGACGGCCAGTTTCCGGTCGGTACGGGTCTTCGACGCCGCGACGGGCACCGAGCGGGCCCGCCTCGACCACGACAGCGAGGTGTTCGCGGTGGCGTTCACCGCGGGTGGCCACCGGGTCGTCGCGGCGGCGAACAACGGCTCGGCGCTGGTCGTCGACGTGACCTCCGGCGCGGAGCGCACCCGGTTCCGGCATTCGGGTGAGGTACGGGCGGTCGCCTTCGACCCGGGCGGCGCCTGGCTGGCCACCGCCTCGAACGACATGACCGCCAGGGTGTTCGACGTCGGCACCGGGCGGGAGCGGGCGCGGATGCACCATCACGCCGAGGTCCTCGCGCTGGCGTACGGGCCGGACGGGCGGCGCGTGGTGACCGGCGACCGGGAGGGGTTCGCCCGCTCGTTCGACGCCCGCACCGGCGCGGAGCTCATCCTCGGCCGGCACGGCGCCGAGGTCCCGGCGGTCGCCTTCGCCGAAGCCGGCGACGGCGACGGCGACCGGGTGGCGACGATCGGCAAGGACGGGTTCGCGCGGATCTACGACGCGCGGACCGGCGTCGAGCTGCTCGAGCTGCCACACGACGGACCCGTCACGGCGGTCGCGTTCGACGGCGCCCGCGACCGGGTCGTCACCGGCGGGCACAACGGGGTGACCCGGGTCTTCGACGCCGCCACGGGACTGGAGACCGTCGAGTTCGTCCAGGACCGGGCGGTGGTGGCCGTCGCCGTCTCGCCCGGCGGCGCGTACGTGGCGACCGCCAGCTACGACGCGACCGCGCGGATCTTCGAGGTGGCGACGGGGCGCGAGCTGGTCCGCCTGCCGCACCACGACGACGTGGTCGCCGTGGCTTTCTCACCCGACGGCAGGCTGCTGGCCACCGGCAGCTTCGACAAGTCCGCCCGCGTCTTCGACGTGGAGACGGGGATCGAGCGCGGCCGGATCGACCACTTCGAGGCGGTGGTGGCCGTGGCGTTCTCGCCCGACGGGGCCAGGGTCGCGACCGCCAGCCACGACAAGACCGCCCGCCTGATCGACGCGACCAGCGGCGCCGAGCTGGCCAGGTTCGACCATCCGGACTGGGTGACCGCGGTGGCGTTCGCGCCCGACGGCACGCTCGTCGCGACCGCCTGTCGGGACGGCTCCGCCCGCACGTTCGAGGCCGACCAGGCGCTGTTGCTGGAGCGGGCGGTGCGGCACATGGTGCGGCCGATGCGCAACGGGGAGCTGCGCCAGTACGGCCTGCGCCCCAACTGCCGGCACGTCGAGCACTGGGCCCGGCACAGGGCGGAGGCGGGTGACGTCGAGGAGATGCGCCGGCTGCTCACCATTGTGCTTTCCCGCCGCGACGAGGTTTCTCTGGTCGAGGCTGAGGCACTGCTCGAACGACTCGAAAACCGACCCGAAATCGACCTGAGTCTTGAGCGCGGCGGTCGGGCGGTCCGGCGGCACGCGTTTGACGAGGCCATTGCCATCTGGAGGCGGGCGGCACACGCCGGAAATGTCCAAGCGGTCGCGCGACTCGCGCCGATTGCCGCCGCGGACGGCAATCTCGAAGAAGCGAAGCGGCTGCTACTCAGAGCGGTGGAAGACCTTGATCAGGCCACCACGTACCTTGCGGTGGTGAGTCGCAAGCTCACGCAACGGCAGCGTAACCATCTGCGAGCGCTCAGTGGCCCTGCGGATACCGACGCGATGAACTTCCTGGGCCTCGCGGAGTACCTGGACGGCCGCCCGGTCGAGGCCGGCAAGCTGTGGGCGAGCAGCGCTGAGCTGGGCAACTGGAGCGCCCCGATCCTGCTGTCGCGGCTGTAGTCCTCCCTTGTATCGCCCCGGTCCGCGATGGGCCGGACGAAAAGCGGGAATGACTACGCATGGTCACGAAACGGTGAGATGATCCAGGTGGAATACCCGATCCAGCTCCACTGAGCCACTGCGGGGTGACTGCCCGCGAGCCCGCTATGGCGCAGGCATGCATTCGGCTAGAGTGGCGGAGTTCCAGGCGCGCGTGATGATCAATGCCACGGCGTTTGGTGCCCACCTGCATTATAGCAATCGCCTGACCAAGGCACCTACAGCTTCCCTAGAAGGATCAACTTGATGAAGACAAGTGTCGAAGACCGGCCGCGTTCGGCGGGTAATGCAACCGCTGTTGCCGCCCGCGTGCCGCTGACCCGTCTTTCCGACGACGACAGCCGCCGTATTGTCGAGCGCATCCTCGAAGACGTCGACGGCATTACGAGCCTCGACGTGGCCGCCTTCAATTCGTCGATCTAGCCACCACAGTGGACAGTGGCGGGCGGGTTGCGAGCGGCCTGAGCCAGTTCGTGCTCAAGGTCCACTCGCGATGTGATCTTGCCTGCGACCACTGCTACGTCTACGAGCACGCCGATCAGTCGTGGCGCCGCCAGCCGCGGACGATGGACCGCGACGTCGTCCGGGCGACCGGCGCCCGCATCGCCGAGCACGCGAAGGCACACGGCCTCGCGAGCGTGCGGATCGTCCTGCACGGCGGGGAGCCGCTGCTGCTCGGTCCGCAGAGGATGCGCGAGCTGGTGGGGGAGCTGGTCGCCGCCCTCGACCCGTTCGTCCACGTCGACCTGCGGATGCAGACCAACGCCGTGCGGATGTCCACGGAGTTCTGCGACCTGTTCCGCGAGTTCGACATCAAGGTCGGCGTCTCCCTCGACGGCGACCGGGCCGCCAACGACCTGCACCGCCGGTTCCGCAACGGCGGCAGCAGCTACCGTGAGGTCGTCGCCGGGGTCGCGCTGCTGCGCCGGCCCGAGTACCGGCGCAGCTATGCCGGCCTGCTCTGCACGGTCGACCTCGCCAACGACCCGGTCGCGGTCTACGAGGAGCTGCTGCGGCACGAGCCGCCGCGGGTCGACTTCCTGCTGCCGCACGGCACGTGGGACCACCCGCCGGCCCGCCCGGGCGGGGAGGCCGCCCCGTATGCCCGGTGGCTCGCGACGATCTACGACCGGTGGCTGGCCGATGGCCGGCCCACCGGCATCAGACTCTTCGAGTCGCTGCTGTCCACCGCCGGCGGCGGACCCAGCTACAGCGAATGGGTCGGCCTCGACCCCGCGGACCTCGTCGTGGTCGAGACCAACGGCGAGTGGGAGCTGGCCGACAGCATCAAGATCACCTACGACGGCGCCCCGGCGACGGGGATGGACGTCTTCACCCACAGCGTCGACGACGTCGCCGGCGCGCCCGGCGTCGCCCGCCGCCAGCTCGGCCTCGCCGACCTGTCCGCGACGTGCCGGGCCTGCCCCGTCGTCGCGCAGTGCGGCGGCGGCCTGTTCGCCCACCGGTACAGCACCGGGCGCGGCTTCGACAACCCGTCGGTCTACTGCCCCGACCTCATGGAGCTGATCCAGCACATGCGGCACCACCCACCGGCGCCCTCCGAGCCCGCCGCCCCCGTCCCGGACGCGATCGCCCTCCCGCTGGAGCACCTCGACGCGATCGCCCTCGCCGGCGACGACGTCACCGCGGTCGAGGCGCTGGCGTCGGCCCAGCTGGCCATCACCCGCTCGCTGCTCCGGGAGGTCACCAGGCGGTGGCCGGACGACCCGCACGTGCGCGGCGGATGGGACCTCCTGACCGCCGTCGACCAGCAGGCGCCGGAGCCCACCGACGAGGTCCTGCGGCATCCGTACGTGCGAGCCTGGGCCGTCGGATGCCTGTCCGGCACCGGCTCCGCCACCCCCGGCTACCTCGCGGTCGTCGCGGCGGCGGCGGCGATCAGGGCCGAGGCGACGGTCACGGTCACGGTGCCGGCCCAGGCCGGGCAGCTGTACCTGCCGACCCTCGGCACGGCGGTCCTCGCCGGCCGCGCGCACTCGTCCGCGGTCGTGGCCGTCACCGCCGGCGGGTTCACCCTGAAGGCCGGCGACGACGCGGTGACGGTGCCCGACGCCGGCCGGGAGACCGCCGGGTGGCGCCCGATCCGCCAGGTCATGCCGGGCCTCGCCCTGGAGGACGCCGACCCGCACCGCGACTGCCACAAGTGGAAGCCCACCGACCGGCTCGACGACGACACCGCGCAGCGCTGGCGCCAGGCCCTCACCGCGGCCTCCCGGCTCATCGCGGTCGAGGCGCCGGCCCGCGTCGGCGGCCTGCGGGTGGGCCTGCGCACGGTGGTCCCGCTGCACGCCGCCCCCGGCGGCGACAGCCGGGCGTCGACGACGAAGCAGGCCTTCGGCACGATCGCCGCGACCCTCGCCTCCCCGGCCGAGCTCGCCGTCGTGCTGGTCCACGAGTTCCAGCACAACAAGCTCAACGCCGTCCTCGACGCCTGCGACCTGGTCGACCGCACCGACCCCCGCCGGCTCAAGGTCGGCTGGCGCACCGACGCCCGCCCTGTCGTCGGCGCCCTGCACGGCACCTTCGCCCACCAGGCCGTCGCCGACATCTGGCGCGCCCGAGCGGTCCGCGCCGACGCCCCTGATGCCGCCGACGCCTGGCGCAACTACCGGATGTACCGCGACTGGACCGCCGACGCGGTCGACACCCTCCAGTCCTGCGGCGCCCTGACCGACCTGGGCGCCCGCTTCACCACCAACATCGCCCGCTCGATGACCGCCTGGCCCGACTGACCTGACCGCGGAGCCTTGCGCGAGAAACTGTCGTAGTTCCGCGTAGGGCCCGCCGCCGGGAGAGGCTGGCGTGAGGTTGAGTCACGCATTTACTCTGGTCGTACCTTGCGCCGGGTGACGACGGGAGTGCCTCGAGTGATGTCAGAGCGCGCCCCGTGAGCCAGCCGGACGACGGCGTCGACGAGCCCGTCCGCCGGTACTTCTACCTCAGCTATGCCCGCCCTCGCGCGACGGCGGCCATGGTCACCCCGGACCATTGGGTGAAGCAGTTCTACGAGGATCTCGTGCAGCACATCCGCGCGATCGTCGGCCCGGGCAAGACCCCGATCGGCTTCGCGGACGTGGCCGTGCCCGCCGACCGTGACCGGCAGGCGGAGATCCAGGCCGCGCTCGCGTCCGCGGACGTCTTCGTCGCGCTGTACTCGCAGAAGTACCTCGTCAGCCGCGAGGCGCGCAGCGACCGGGCGACGTTCATGGGCCGGCTCGCGTCGGCGGCGAACGGCACGCCCGCCGAGGAGCACATCCTGCCGGTGCTGTGGGCGCCGCTGCCGGGCAACGTCTACCGGGCCGAGGTCGCCGACGCGCGCCGGTTCGCCGAGGACGTGCCGGAGTACGTGATGAACGGGCTGAGCGTCCTGTGCCGGATCGGCACGTTCCGCAAGCAGTACGAGCGCGTGCTGCGGCGGATGGCGGAGGAGGTCGTGCGCATCGCCGACCGGTCCCCGCTCGTCGCGACGCAGACCGTGGACATGGTCGAGGCCTACCGGGTGCGGGTGTGGCCGACCGCGCCGTTCACCATCGCGGTCCTCGCACCGACCAGCGGCGACCTGCCGCTGCCCGACGGCCGCGGCACCGCGCACGGCTACGGTCTGCGCGCCGAGCACTGGAAGCCGTTCGCGGGCGGGCACGCCGTCGCGGACGAGGTCGCCGCCGAGGCCGACCGGCTGCGGTTACCGGTGGACGTGGTCGGTTACACCGCCGACGACTCGATGTACCGCGACTACCCCGGCATGATCCTCATCGACCCGTGGATCCTCGCCACCCCGGGCGGACGCGACCTGGTGCGCTCGACGCTGCGCTGCCCGTACTCGTGGGTGACGATCGCGGCGGTCGTCGACGAGCACCACCCGCGGTTCGAGCCGCACGGCACCCGGTACCTCAGCCAGCTCGAGTCGCTGCTGCGCCGGACCGACCGGTTCATCCGGTTCACCACGGTGGCGAGCTGGCGCAGCGAGATGCCCGAGATCGTCAGCCGCATGCGCCGCGAGTACATGAACAACGGACCCAGTTACGCGCCGGCCAGCCCGCCCGGCACCAGGCCCCGCCTCGGCCGGCCGGAGGCCGGGCGCGGCACACCGTCCTCCAGCGAGGGTGAGGAAGCATGAGTGACCACCGTGACGGCAAGGTCATCACCTTCTACTCGTACAAGGGGGGCACCGGCAGGACGATGGCGCTGGCCAACGTCGCCTGGATCCTCGCCGCGAACGGCAAGCGGGTGCTCGTGGTGGACTGGGACCTGGAGTCGCCCGGCCTCGCCCGGTACTTCAGCCCGTTCCTGGACCGCGCCGCGCTCGACAGCACCGAGGGCGTCATCGAGATGATCCGCGAGTACGAGTGGGCGACCACCCGGCACCGCGGCGACGACGAGCGCTGGTACGAGGAGTACGCGCGGGTCCAGAAATACTCGTTCTCGCTGCGCTGGCCGGGCTTCCCCGACGAGGGCACGCTGGACTTCCTGTCCGCCGGCCAGCAGAACAACGACTACTCCAGCAACCTCGCCGCGATGGACTGGGACGCGTTCTACGAGCGGCAGCGCGGCGGGCTGTTCCTCGACGCGCTGCGTGCGGACATGAAGCGGCACTACGACTACACGCTCATCGACAGCCGCACCGGTTTCAGCGACGTCGCCGACATCTGCACGATCCACCTGCCGGACACCCTCGTCACCTGCTTCACGCTCAACGACCAGGGCATCGACGGCGCCGCCGACGTGGCGCGGCTGGTCGACCGCCGGCACCGCAAGATCAGGGTCCTGCCGGTGCCGATGCGCGTCGACCCGTCGGAGCAGGAGAAGGCCGACATCGGCCGCCGGGTCGCCATCCAGCGCTTCGCCGGCCTGCCGGTCGGCCTCGACCCGGACCAGCGCGGCGAGTACTGGAAGAAGGTGGAGATCCCGTACCGCGCCTTCTATGCCTACGAGGAGGTCCTCGCCGTCTTCGGTGACGAGCCGGGCGTGCGCACGTCCCTGCTGGCCGCCTACGAGGCGCTGACCGCGCAGATCACCGGCGGGGACGTGACGAGCCTCCCGCCGATGGACGAGGTGACCCGGCAGCGGACCAGGGCCCGGTTCATCCGGCAGGCCGTGGTCGCCGAGCGGGAGGTGCTGCTGCGGTACGCGCGGCAGGACCGCGTCTGGGCGGAGTGGGTGACGCACGTGCTCCAGCAGGCCGGCGTCCAGGTCATCGACCCGTGGGACGGCGACCCCAAGGACACCACCGTCGACGGGTTCACCCGCACCCTGGTGCTGGTCTCGCAGGCGAACGTCGAGCGCGAGGCGACCCACGTGGTCCCGGACCGGGCCGCGGACCGGGCGCCGTTCGCCGTCTACGTCGCCGACGTCCGGCGCCTAGCCGGCATCCCGCAGGCCAACACCGCGACCGTCTTCGGCGCCACCGCCGAGGTGGCCGTGGACAGGATCCTGCGGCTCATCGGCGCCGACGTGGAGCACGTCGAGGCGGAGGTGGCCGGCGGGCCGCGCTTCCCGGGCCGGGACAACCTGGTCTTCAGCATGCCCAGCCGCAACATCCGGTTCACCGGCCGCGAGCAGGACCTGCGCCAGCTGCGCGACCAGCTGCGCGCCGGCACCGCGGTGGTGCTCGCCGGCAACGAGCCGGTGGCGCTGCAGGGCATGGGCGGCATCGGCAAGACCCAGCTCGCCATCGAGTACGCGTACCGGTTCCGGGCCGCCTACGACGTGATCTTCTGGATGAACGTCGAGCAGTCGAACGTCATCGAGACCGAGCTCGCCGACCTGGGCACGCTGCTGGGCGTGCCGGCGCGGCAGTCGACGCCCGAGTACGCCCGCGCGGTGCTGCAGAGCCTGCAGCACACCGACAAGCGCTGGCTGATCGTCTTCGACAATGCCGAGGACGCCCCGGGCATCGAGCAGTACCTGCCGACCGGCACCGGCCACGTGATCATCACGTCGCGCATGTCGACCTGGGGCGAGCGGGTCAAGCTGCTGCCGGTCAACGTGTTCACCCGCGACGAGAGCAAGCAGCACCTGCGCCAGCGGGTGCCGACCATGCAGGACGTGGACGCGGGGCGCATCGCCGAGCTGCTCGGCGACCTGCCGATCGCGGTGGCGGCAGCCGCCGCGTGGCTCGCCGACACCGGCAACGCGGTCGACGAGTATCTCGTGCACATCGCCCGGTCCGGGCCGCGAGGGCTGCGCGAGCCGCAGTCCGACACCCCGATCGAGGCGACCTGGGACCTGTCGCTGCGGCGGCTCAACCAGCGCTCGCCGGCCGCGTACCGGCTGCTGCAGATGTGCTCGGTGTTCGCCCCGGAGATCGCGCTCGACCTGGTGTACAGCGACGAGTTCGCGGCGGCGCTGCGCCCGCTGGACCCGAACGTGTCCGACTACATGTTCCGCGCGTCGCTGGTGCAGCAGGTGCACCGGCTCGCGCTGCTGCGGCTCGACCTGCGCGGCGAGCCGGGCAGCCGGGAGCGCACCGGCACCGTGTTCGTCCACCGGCTCCTGCAGCACGCCGTGCGCATCCGCATGAGTGAGGACGAGCTGACCCAGACCCGCCGGCAGGTCCACCGGGTGCTGGCCGCCGCCCGGCCGAAGAACCAGGAGGTCGACGACCCGGACGCCTGGCCGCAGTACAGGATGCTGTGGCCGCACGTGGAGGTCACGAAGGCCGCGTTGAGCGACGACGAGTCGGTCCGCGCGCTGATGATCGACCGGGTCCGGTACCAGTGGCTGCGCGGCGACCTCGTCGGCGCCCGGCAGAGCGCCGAGCAGTTCGACGCCATCTGGTCGCAGATGCTGGAGGAGACCGAGGACCCGGACCAGCGCCGCACGCTGCACCGGCAGCTGCTGCACCTGCGGTTCAACCACGCCAACATCCTGGGCTCGCAGGGCAACTTCACCGACTCGCTGCGCCTGGACGAGGCGGTCCTCGCCACCCAGCAGGAGCTGCTCGGGGCGCGTCACCCGCACACCCTGATGACCGCCGGCGGTCTCGCCCGTGACCTGCGTGGTCTCGGCCGGTACCGGGAAGCCCTCGACACCGACATCTCGACCTACGCGGCGTGGCTGGACGACTTCGGCGAGGACTACCCGCGCACCCTCGCGGCGCTGAGCAACCTCGCCATCTCCTACCGGCTCATGGGCGACTTCCACGAGGCCCGGGCCCGCGACGAGGCGGCGTACAACTCCCGCAAGTCGATCCTCGGCGAGTCCAACCCGTACACGCTGTACTCCGCGACGAACCTGGGCCGGGACATCCGCGACGCGGGCGACTACGACCAGTCCGTCGACTGGCTCGCGTCGGTGTACGAGCAGTACAAGGTCACCCGCGCCGAGGACTCCCGGGGCATGCTCGTGTGCCAGACCAACCTGGCCGTGTCCCTGCACAGCGCCGGCCGCGCGGCGGAGGCCGCGGAGCTGCTGCAGTCGGCCAGCAGCCAGCTGTCCGTCACGTTCGGCCGCACCAACCCGGACGCGCTGAGCAGCCGGCTGAGCCTCGCGGTCACCCTGCTGTCACTCGGGAAGTTCGCCGAGTCCCGGGAGCTGCTGACCGACGTGTACGAGACGTACCGCGACAACCTCGGCGACGAGCACCCGCACACGCTGGTCTGCATCGGCAATCTCGCGCTGCTGGCCCGGGCGCAGGGCGACCACGAGCTGGCGGTGCGGCTGGCCGAGGAGGCCGTCGAGGGGCTGCACCGCAAGCTCGGCGACGAGCACCCGTACACGCTGTCGACCCGGATGAACTGGGCGGTCTGCGTCGCGGAGACGCCGGGCGGCCTGGACAACGCCATGGAGACCCTGGAGCGGGTCGCCGAGCAGATGCAGGTGGTGCTGCTGCCCGACCACCCGAACGCGCTGCGCTGCCAGGCGAACCTGAGCCTGGTGCGGCAGCTGGCCGAGGTGGGCGGCGGCGACTTCGTCGACCGGGTCGCGGCGCTGGAGGAGCGGGTGGGTCAGCAGCATCCGACCGTCAACGCGCTGCGCCGGCGGGAGCTGGTCCACCGGATCATCGACCCGCACCCGTACTAAGACCGCCGCCCGGCGGCGGGCTACAGCGCGTCGCCGGTCGGGACGGGGTCGGCGGCGAGCCAGACCAGGACCTCCGGCAGCGCCTCGACGGCGCCGAAGTGCGCGGTCTCCAACTGGACCCGCACTTCGGCGTGCGGGATCCGGCCGGCCAGCCAGCGGCTGTGATTCACGGGCGAGAAATTGTCGTCGGCGCCGTGCCACAGCAGGACCGGTCCGGTGATGTCCTCGAACGCGAATCCCCAGTTGTTCTGAAATGCGAGATCGTCGTCGATCCACCCGTACGGCCCGCGGCGCAGCGCCTCGCGATAGGTGTCCAGGAACTGCCGCCGGATGGGCAGGCCGTTGACCACCCGCCGGTCCGCCTCCGTCATCTGCTCCCAGAGCTGGTCCATGAACGACTCGGGGTCGTCGGCCGTGCGGCGGGCCAGCTCGTCCAGGCGCTCGGTGAGCGCCGCCTGGTCCGCGTCGGCGGCGGTGTGCTCGTCGACGTTGGCCTCGGTCATCCCGTCGTACCAGTCGAGGCCCTCGGCGTCGCGCGGGGCCAGGCCGACCAGCACGGCCGTGCGGGTCACCCGCTCGGGCAGCAGGGCCGCGCAGGCGAGGGCGTGCGGGCCGCCGCCGGAGCGCCCGACGACGGCGAAGCGGTCCAGGCCGAGCGCGTCGGCGATGGTCTCGACGTCGGCGGCGGCGTCGGCCACGCGCCGCCCGCGGTGCCGGGTGGAGTCGCCGTAGCCGGGGCGGTCGTAGGAGATCAGCCGGACGCCGAGCCGATAGAGCACGCTCGATCTGGGGCGCGGCCCGAAGCGACTGCCGGGCGTCCCGTGCAGCAGCACGACCGGCGTCCCGCCGGGCGCTCCGGACGCCGCCACGAACAGTTTGCGACCGTCCGCAGTGATGACCTCGCGGCTATCCATATCGACGTCGGTCACAGAGTTGCCTTTCGGTGCCGGCCGCAGTTTCACGGTCGGCCAAGCCTATCCGTCGATGGCTGCACCCGGTAGGCGGCGCGCACGGTGCGGTAATCGTCCACCGCCCCCGCGGGCCGTGGCGGTGCCCGCCGGTGGTGCCGGGATCCGATCGGGGTTCCCGGCACCACCGGCGTGGACTACGAACCGTGGCTGATGATGCCCAGGTCGCCGCTCCAGTCACCCCAGCCGATCTCGCCGGTGTAGTACCAGTACCAGTACTGCAGGGTGCCGCCCTGGCCGTGGTCGAAGATGTAATGCTGGGCGCCGATGTCGGTGTGGACGCTCGGCTCGGTGAAGACCGACTCGAGCAAGCCACCTCCGAAGGCGGTGTACGTGATGGTGCTCGGCGCACCGGAGCGGCCGTTCCAGCGCCACAGGTGGCCGTCGGTGCCCCGGGCGTAGACCCAGATCTCGTTGGTCCACCACCACACCGCGGTCGGTTGTCCGAGCGCGCCGCCGCCCCAGGTCACGTCGCTGATCGGGGTCGAGGGACCGCTGCTGGTGAAGTACCAGCGGTGGATCGGCTTGCCGCCGGTGCCGGTGCCGACACGGGCGAAGACGTTGATCTGGTTGGCGACGACGACGGCGGAGGGATCCCCGACGACCGTCTGGGCGCCGGCGAACGCGACGGGTGCCGGCGCGGCGGTCATCGTCCGGGGCTGCTCCCACCACAGGAGGTGGTTGGCGGTGTTGCGGACGAAGACCTCGAAGCGGTTGTCGGTGGTCAGGAACGCCGACGGGGTCGCGTCCGTCGCCGGGGTGCCGTTCCAGGTCTCGGACGCCGGCGCCTGACCGGGCTTCTGGTACCAGTGCCGGAGGGTGCCGTCGGAGGCCGGCGTGAAGACATGCCGTTCGCCGTTGTAGGCGAACCCGCTCACGCCGCCCGCCACGCCGGCGCCCCAGTCGGTCTTGGTCAGGCCGTTCGTCGGTGACCACCGGAAGTTCCATAGGTGGTTGTCGGTGCCGCGGAAGAACACGTCCAGGTCGGGGCCGACCTGGTAGACCACCGGCTGGCTCGCGGCGTTGCCACCCCAGTCCTCGATCGTGACGCCGACGGTCACCGAGGCCGTGAACCGTTTGATGTGGCCGTAGTCGTCGCGCTGGAAGTCGCTGTAGCCGTTGGCGATGTTGAGGCTGCGCCCGGCGGTGACGGTGCTGGACGCGGTCGGGCTGCCGGTGACGGTGCCGGTCGTCGCCAGGGTGGCGATCTCGTGCGCCGTCGCGGCGTGGTCGAAGACGTCGACGTCGTCGATGCTGCCGGGGAAGTGGTCCTGGCCGCCGGTGGAGGTGCCGAGCTTCGTCCGGCCGATCTGCAGGGGACCGTAGGCGTTCCAGACGGTGGACCGGGGGGACGAGGTGGCGGCCAGCACGCCGTTGACGTAGAGCCGCACGAGCCCGCTCTCGTCGTAGACGCCGGCGATGTGTGTCCACACCCCCGCCACAGGGTTGACCGCCGCGATGGCGCCCAGGTAGGTCGGGGTGGTGTTGTCGGCCGCCGTGAACAGGAACCGCCACTGGCCGGGGGCGTAGCCGAGGATGAACCCGGGCTGGTTCACACCCTCCTGCGCGACCGCGGTGTAGTAGCCGCCGGTGCTGGCGAGCTTCACCCAGGCCGCGACGCTGAACCCGCGGTCGGTGCGCACGACCGGCTGGGTCGTCGACGCGTACTGGTTCGTGCCGTTGAGCACCAGGCTGCGGTCGCCGGCGCGCACGGTGCGGCCCGGTCCGCGGGTGGCGCCGCCGGACACGGTGGCCGGGTTGTCGCCGGAGTCGTCGGAGACGCCGGTGCCGGTCTCGTCGAAGCGCCAGGCGCCGCGGCGTTCCGGCTTCTCCGACACGGTCCACGTGCGCTGCATGGTCGGCGCCGCGAACCCGGTGGTCGCGGACAGCGCCGTCCACAGCTGCGTCACCCCGGCGACCTGGCCACCGGCGAACGCCGCCAGATCGTCGCGACCGTCGGCGTTGAAGTCGGCCGACTGCAGCTGGCTGACCTTCCGCGAGTCGAACGCGGTGTCGACCGGCCATGCGGCGCCGACGGTGGATCCGGTGGCGGTCGAGGTGACGAGGGTGAGGTTGCTCGTGTTCGAGGACGTCTCCGTCAGCACGAGGATGTCGGTGCGTCCGCGGCCGTTGGTCGTGTCGCCGTCGAAGTTCCCCGCCACGAAGCGGCTGCGGTTGTAGGCGACCGAGATGAGCTGCGAAGGCGGGGTCTGCGGGCCGGAGCTCGACAGGTACTTCTGCATGCTCGTGATGCCGCTGCTTGACTCCTTCACCAGCGCGAAGTCGCCGTATCCGTCGGCGTCGAAGTCGCCGGCGAGCATGTCGTACTGGCCCCACACCCAACCGGTCGACTGGGTGCGCCACTGGGTCGGCGTGTATTGCCCGGTCGCCGGGTCCTTGTCGAAGCGGAAGAGGGTCCAGCCGCCGGAGCCGTTGTCGCGCAGGACGGCGATGTCGGTGTCGCCGTCGCCGTCGAAGTCGCCGGACTGGGCCTTGATGCCGGCCAGCGTCCACAACGGATCGCCGGCGGGGCTCGTCCACAGCACGCCGTCGACCACGTCGAACCGGTTGCCCTTGGACTGCAGCAGGTACAGCCGCAGCCGGCCGTCCGGGTCCTGCCGGAACAGCGCGTGGTCGCTCAGGCCGTCACCGGTGAAGTCTCCGCTGACGAACCGCATGGTGACGAACGACGAGCCGTCGCGGCCGGTGTCCCACCCGACGGTCTGGGTGGACAGCTGGATGTTGCCGTCCGGGGCCGCGCCGTCGGAGGTGAGCGTCCATGCGCGGAGCCGGTCGCCGCCCGCGTCGATGATCGCGGAGATGTCGCCCTTGCCGTCGCCGTTGACGTCGCCGCGCTTGGCCGCCGGCACCGCACCGGTGTCGTTGGCGACCAGGTAGTACGGCTGGGGGGTGGTCAGGCTGACGTTGCCGGCCCGGTCCTCGGCCTGCACGTACAGCTCGGACTGGGGGAAGCCGGTCTCCGGGTTCGTCCAGAGCGTGATGGGCACCGTCGCGTTGCCGTCCTCCTGCGCCGGCACCCAGCCGGTCAGCTTGTCCGCGGCGAAGCCGTAGCGGTACCCGGCGATGTCGGTGTCACCGGCGGCGTGGCGGAAGGCGATGCTGCCGGACTCGCCGGTGTTGCGGACCGGCACCTCGTTCGGGAAGTCCTCGGGTCCTGCCGGGTCCGTCACCGGGCGCACGGCCGGGTCGATGACCGGGATCCCCGGGCCCTGGTCGTCGACGATGAAGAAGCACCGGTTGCTCCACGCGCTGACGCCGGTGCCGTCGTTGGTCCGGGCCCGGTAGGAGTACAGCGTGTTCGGCGCGAGCGTGCCGGCCGGCACCTGCGGCCAGGCGGCCGACGACCCGTTGGCGACGCCGGACGTCTTGGCGGCGAAGACGACGGTCTCGGTGGCGTCCAGCACGTTGAGCTCGCCGTGCAGCGTGTTGGCGTCGGTGTCGTTGAGCAGCGCGGTGAACGTCGGGGTCAGCATCCCGGCGGGCATCCGGGTGGGCCGCTGCTCGGAGCCGCAGCCCGACGGCGGGACGGTGTCGAGCTCAGACGGCACGTTCGGGGTGCTGTTGTACTCGACCGTCAGCGCCGCGCTGAACGGCATGAACTGCTTCCACTGGTACCGGTCGCCCTCGTCGACGGCGCGCAGGCCGAAGGTCATCTGCGCGCCGTAGGCGCCGTTGGCGGCGTTCTGCACGACGGAGTTGATCGCCGGGTACTGGTCGCTCGACCAGTACATGTTCATGTCCGGCTGGTTGCCGCCGGCGCAGCCGTTGCCCTGGTTGGCGTGGCCGGACTGGGCGCCGAGGTGCCAGTTCCAGGTGCCGCTGCCGGAGGAGTTGTTCCACGTGACGGCGTTGGAGCTGTACACGTTCGCCGTGGAGTACAGGTAGACGAGCGTGTCATTGCAGCTGCCGGAGTGGTCCAGCGTGATGGAGAACGTCGATCGGGTGATCTGCTTGCCGCTCAGCGTCGGGGTGCCGAAGAGGAAGAACGACCGCCACGGCGTCTTCGTCGAGGCCCAGTACGAGTAGCCGACCTTCGCCCGGTCGCGGTCCTCCGACCAGTAGGACTTGCTGCCGTTGGCCTGGTTGATGTGGGTCCAGTTGCCGTTGGTGACCACGATCGCGGACGGGTCGACGAACACCGGGAAGTTGAGGTCCGACCGGGCGAGCATCGAGCGGTCGGGCACGATCGTGATGTCGTGGCCGGTGACGCGTGAGCCCGCCGTCGCCGTGTGGGCCGGCTGCGCCTGCAGCCGCTGCTCCTCGGTCACGTCGGCGGGCAGCAGCGGGGTGTCCCACATGGACGGTGCGTCGCCGGCGAAGACCTGGTTGCCCTCGCGGTCCTTCAGGACGAACCCGCCGTCCGCACGGCCGGTGAGCTTCAGCTCCTTCGTCTTCACGCCGAACGTGAGGCTGCGCAACGCCGCGCTGTCGGCGGCGGCGCGGTCCTTCACGACGAAGAGCTTGCTGAAGCCGGTCCGCTGCGCGGTGACCCGCAGGTCGACGCCGGGCAGCACGTCGGGGTAGACGGCCGAGTCGCCGTCGAGCCGGGGCGCGGGCAGCGCCTTCGGCCAGGTCAGGGTGAACTCGCGGCCGTGGTCCCGCACGCGGACGACGTCACCGTCGCCACCACCGGAGAACGTCACGTCGACCGGGCCGGCCTTCGAGCGCACGCCGCCGCCGGGGTCGCGCTGCAGGGTCAGGTCGACCGGCACCCACGTCGTGCCCTGCTTGACCCGCACCGGCACGGTGTACTGCCGCATCGTGTAGGTGCCGGACGGGTTCGCGAAGTACTCGGTCGTCTCGGTGCGCCGCTCGAGGATCTCGACGGGCCGGCTGGTGCGCTTGGCCTCGGTGAACCGTTGCGCGGTCGGCACGTCGGCCGCCGTCGCGCCCGGCTGTTGCTGGGCCTGCCGCCCGGCGGCCGGCGGTTGCGACGCCGGCGGCTCCGGCCGGTCGAACTGCGGCCAGTTGATCACTGCCGCGGCGGCCAGAACCGCCGCGATGGACAAGACCGGCCATCGCCGGCCACGGCTGTGCCGCGTCCCCTGTGGCGCCATATGAGTGCCCTCCCCGTGGGTGCCTGGTCGTTGCGCCCGTAACGCCGTGTGGGCCGCCCGCTGGGGCGACCCACACGACATCCGCTGTTCATGACGTCGGCACCTGTCGGTGCATCTGGGCTGGCTGGAGGCCTGGCCGAACTGCTCCGCGGTGCCGTCGTGCCGGAGCCTAGAACGATATGCATGAAAATTTCAATGTCTTGCGGATCTCTACATGCATATGCATGATCGAGCGGCGACCCCTCTCCGTGAGGTATCGCTCTACGGCTCGTAGCGGGGAGGATGCCGTGGCCTGGTCTGTGGTTTCTGTTGTGCGGCCCGAAGTTCCGCCGGCTCGTCGGCGCGGTCGCCGCCGTCGCTGGGCGGTATCGACGCTCATCGGAGTGCTCAGCGTCACACTCGCCGGCGGTGCCGTGTCGGTCCTGCCGGCGCACGCCGCGCCGGTCGACCCCTTCGCGGCCCAGCCGAACCAGGTCGAGCGGGTCGTCCCGGAGGACAAGAGCCGCAAGAACATCGTCAAGCCGATCGCCGACGCCGAGCAGGACATCGCCCTCAAGACGAGCCCGCCAGTGGTGTGGCCGAAGGCCGAGACCTCGACGGTCGACCTGGCCGCGCGGCGTCTCGCGGCGGAGCCGGCACGGACCAACGCCGACGTCGTCAGCCCGGCCAAGGCGGGGCCGACGCGAGCCGGCGGCAGCCCGGTCTTCGTCGGCGACGCCCGCGGCGACGTGCGGGAGGACCTGCGCAAGGTGCCGCTGGCTGGCCCGCAGGCAGTGCAGGTGGAGGTGTACGACCGGGCCCGCACCGCGAAGTCCGGCGTGGACGGCCTGCTGCTGCGGGTGTCGCGGCCGGACCGGACAATGAGCACCGACAAGATCGCGGTCGAGGTCGACTACAGCGGCTTCCGTGCCGCGTACGGCGGCGCCTGGAGCTCCCGGCTGCAACTGGTTGAGCTGCCCGATTGCGCGGCGAGCACTCCTGAGCTGAGCGCCTGCCGGGTGGGCCGGAAGCTGGCCGCCACCAACGACGGCCAGGCGGCGCGCATCGGCGGTGACGTGACCCTCGCCGGCGGCGCGACCAAGCTGCTCGCCGTCCAGGCGGGCGTCCAGGGCAGCGCCGGCAACTTCGGTGCCACGTCGCTGACGACCTCGTCGTCGTGGGGTGCGGGCGGCGCCACCGGCGAGTTCACCTGGTCCTACCCGCTGCGGGTGCCGCCGGCCAACGGCGGCCCGAGCCCGAGCATCAGCCTGTCCTACGCCTCCAGCGGCGTCGACGGCCGTACGAACGCCGCCAACAACCAGACGTCGTGGATCGGCATGGGCTTCGAGTTCGCGCCCGGCCAGATCGAGCGGCGCTACAAGCCCTGCGCCAGCGACATGGAGGGCCAGGCGAACAACAAGACCCGCCCGACCGGCGACATGTGCTGGTTCTCCGACAACGCGACCATCTCGCTCAACGGCCACTCCTCGGAGCTCGTCCGGGTCGGCACCACCAACACGTGGAAGCTGAAGAACGACGACGGTTCGATCGCCGAGCAGCTGTTCGACGGCGGGCGGAACAACGGCGACGACAACGGCGAGTACTGGAGATTCACGTCGCCGGACGGCACCCAGTACTACCTCGGCTACAACCGGCTGCCCGGCTGGAACGGCAACGAGGAGACCAGGTCGACGTTCACGCTGCCGGTGTACGGCAACCACCCCGGCGAGCCGTGCTACAACGCGTCGTTCCAGGCGTCCGCCTGCCGCCAGGGCTACAAGTGGAACGTCGACTATGTCGTGGACGTTCACGGCAACACCCTGTCGTACTTCTACGACCCGGAGACCAACAACTACGCCCGGTACGGCGACGCGGACCACCCGGACTGGTACACCCGCGGCGGCAACCTCAAGCGCGTCGACTACGGCCAGCGCAGCAACGCCGTCTACACCACCCCGGCGCTGGCCCGGGTGCACTTCGAGACCGGCGACCGGTGCCTGCCGAACACCAACTGCAACGACGCGTGGAACTGGCCCGACACGCCGATGGACCTCAACTGCGCCGCGGCGCCCTGTACCCAGACGTTCTCGCCGGCCTTCTTCACCAAGCGCCGCCTCCAGCAGATCGACACCGAGGTCCTCAACAACAACGGCGTCGGCTACCGGCCGGTCGACCGCTGGACGCTGCGCCACTCCTACGTCAGCGGCGACGCGTCGACCGGCTACGCGCTGTGGCTCGACGGGATCACCCAGACCGGCCGGGGCGCCACGCCGGAGATCGTGAGGCCCGAGGTCACCTTCGACGGCACGTTCCTGCCGAACCGGGTCGACGACCTCGCCAGCAACATCGCACCGCTGAACTGGCGCCGGATCATCGGCATCACCAACGAGAACGGCGGCACCCTCGCGGTCCGCTACGCGCCGACCAACTGCTCCCGCACCAACCTGCCCGCGTCACCGGCCACGAACACCCAGCGCTGCATGCCGGTCAAGGGCAGCGACGACGCCTTCCCCAACCGGATCGACTACTTCCACAAGTACGTCGTCGACCGGGTCACCCAGTCCGTCCAGGGCTACACCGTGCCGGCGGTGTCCCAGGTCGTCACCGACTACGAGTACGTCGGCGACGCCGCCTGGCGCTTCGACGAGCTCGACGGCATCACCCCCGAGGAGGACAAGACCTGGTCGCAGTGGCGCGGTTACGGCACCGTCGTCACCCGTACCGGCGACGGCGTCGACGGCACGCGCGGCAAGACCGAGTCGCGGTTCTACCGCGGCATGCACGGCGACCGCACCGCGACCGCCGGAGTCTTCAAGTCGGTGTCCGTGACCGACTCCAGGGGTGGGTCCGTCCCCGACGAGGACCGCTTCACCGGCATGACCCGGGAGACGACCCAGTTCCTCGACGACACGACCAGGCTCAGCACGTCGATCGCCGACTTCTGGGTCTCCACGCCGACCGCGACCGTGACGCGGCCGTGGGGCACCATCAACGCCACCAAGGTCGGCACCGCGGCCACCAGCTCGTTCACCTATCTCAGCCCGACGAACGTCCGTGAGACGCGGGTCGTCAACACGATCGCCGCTGACGGCACGATCAACGCCGTGCACAACATGGGCGTCGTCGGCGACAACACCGACGACCAGTGCACGAAGTACACCTTCGCGTCGAGCAGCGTCGCGTACCTGCCGAACCGGCCGATCCGCGCCCAGCGGCTCAGCGCCGAATGCTCGGTGGCCGACCCGCCGAAGGCCGATGTGCTGTCCGACAGCCGTACCTACTACGACGGCTCGGACACGTACGGCTACGTCGGCGCCCGCGGTCTCGTGACCCGCGTCGACGAGTTCAACGGCTTCACCGGTGCCAATGCGAGCAGCGTGACCTATCAGACGAAGTCGAAGGCGGTCTACGACGCCGACGGCAACATGACCGACTCGTACGACGTCAAGCAGAACCGGACACAGACGGCTTTCGCCCGCGACGGCAACGGGCCGATCACCCGCATCACGACGAAGGACCCGATCGGCCACGTCACCTACGTCGACTCGGACCCCGCGTGGGGCGCGCCGGTCGTCCAGGGCGACTCCAGCAACGCCACCGCGCAGGGTGACGTCAAGACCGAGGTCGAGCTCGACGCGCTCGGCCGGGTGCTCAAGGTCTGGGGGCCGACCCGCATCCGCGGCGTGGACACCCCGAACACCACCTATCAATACCTCATCCAGCGCAACGCCCCACCGGTCGTCGTCTCCACGACGCTGCAGTCACCGTCCGGGGCGCTCGCCCCGCAGTACACCTCGAAGTACGAGATCTACGACGGCCTGTTGCGGCTGCGGCAGACCCAGATCGCCAGCCCCAACGGCGGGCGCTCGGTCAACACGATCGACTACGACAGCCAGAACCGCATCGTGAAGCGCTCCGGGCCGATCAACAACGACGCGCCCTCCGGCTTCAGCTACCTGCCGCTGGCAGACGCGTCGCTGCCGAACCAGATCCAGACCACCTACGACGGCGCCGGCCGCGTCACCGCCGAGATCCTGATGGGGCACAACGCTTCCGGCCTGTTCGAGAAGTGGCGCACGACGACCACGTACAACGGTGACCAGGTCAGCACGACGCCGCCGGCCGGCGCGGGCGCCGCCACGGTCACCTACGACCCGCAGGGCCGGGTGGCGAAGCTCTGGCAGTACAAGACCGGCGTGCCGACCCCGTCGGACCCGGCCAGCTACGACGAGACGAAGTACAGCTACGCCAAGGACGGCCAGCAGAGCGTCGTCGAGGACTCCGCCGGCAACAAGTGGGAGTACTTCTACGACGACCTGCACCGCACGAAGGAGACCCGGGAACCCGACCGCGGCACGTCGAAGGTCGAGTACAACCAGTACGGCGAGGTCGTCAAGACCATCGACGCGCGGAACTACGCACTCGGCATCACCTATGACACGGTCGGCCGCCCGATCGAGCTCAAGGACGTGACGAGCACGCCGGAGAAGCGCCTCGCCACCTGGACATACGACACCCTCAAGAAGGGCCTGCTGACGTCGTCATCGCGCTGGGTCGGCGCCGACGAGTACCGGGACTCCGTCGTCGAGTACGACCACGCGATGCGGCCGGTCAAGACGTCGGTCGGCATCCCCATGATCGAGGGCGGTCTCGCCGGCACCTACACGTACGAGCACGCCTTCAACTTCGACGGCTCGCCGAAGACGACGAAGCTCCCGGCGGCCGGCAGCCTCGCCGCGGAGACGCTGACCTACGGGTACAACACCTGGGGTCTGCCGATCTCCCTCGTCGGCGCCTCCTCCTACGTCCAGGCGTCCGCCTACAACTCCTTCGCCGAGCCGATCAGTGTGACCGTCGGCGCCACCGGCACCGGCAACCGCTCGATGCTGCTGCAGTTCACCTACGAGGAGGCGACCCGCCGGCTGCTCACGTCGTCGGCGCGGCCGAACGGCGGGGCGTCGGCCTACAACGCGAAGTACACCTACGACGCGGTCGGCAACGTCACGTCGGTCTCGGACCAGCCGGCCCTCACCGGCCAGCCGCAGGACCACCAGTGCTTCCAGTACGACTACCTGCGCCGGATGACCGAGGCGTGGACGCCCACCACGCTGGACTGCAGCACCGCGAACCGCACCACCGCGAACCTCGGCGGTCCGGCGCCGTACTGGAGCAGCTACACCTTCGACAAGACCGGCAACCGCACGACCGAGCAGAAGCACGAGCTGCCCGGCGAACCGACGAAGAACTACGTCTACGGCACCGGGCACAAGCTCGCCAGCACCGCGGTCGGCGGCAGCACGCTCACCTCGTACCAGTACGACGCGTCCGGCAACACCACCCAGCGGGTCGTCGGCGGCAGCACGCAGACCCTCGACTGGAACTCCGAGGGCAAGCTCGCCAAGGTCACCGAGGGCACGAAGATCACCCAGTACCTCAACGACGCCGCGGGCGGCCGTCTCATCCGCCGCGACGACACCGGCACCACGCTCTACCTGCCCGGCCAGGAGATCCACGCAAGCACCAGCGGCGTCACCTCCGCGACCCGCTACTACAGCCACGGCGGCATGACCGTCGCGGTGCGCACCAACGACAACAAGCTCACCTACCTGGCATCGGACCCGCACGGCACCGCCACCCTGGCGATGGACGCGTCGACCGGCACCTTCCAGAAGCGGCGCGCCACCCCGTTCGGCGAGGACCGCGGCGCGGCCGTCGTCGGCTGGCCCGGCGACAAGGGCTTCATCGGCGGCACGAAGGACCAGTCGACGGGCCTGACCCACCTCGGCGCCCGCGAGTACGACCCGACGCTCGGCCGCTTCATCTCGGTCGACCCGCTCACGATCCCCGAGGACCCGCAGCGGCTCAACGGCTACGCGTACGGCAACAACGCCCCGATCGTGAACTCCGACCCGACCGGCGAGGCGTTCCCGGCCGACCCGGACGCCAGCCCTGGCCCGCCCCCGCCGACGAAGCCCGGCCTCACACCGGAGGAGGAAGCGGCCCGCGCCGAGGCCGAGGCCATCAAGAAGAAGTCGATCATGGACATCATCCTCGAACAGGGGCTGGCGTTCCTCCTCGACTTCCTCGGCATCACCGACATCGTCGACTGCATCAGGTCCGGCAAGGTCAGCTCGTGCGTGAACGCGCTGATCGGCCTCTTCCCGTCCGGCCGCGTCCTGAAGTCACTCAAGTCGATCATCAAGGGCGTCGACCGGGCCTTCTCCGCCTACAAGGCCTGGCAGAAGGCGATGAAAATCGCCGACGACGTCATCAAACGCACCGACGACCTCATCGCCGCGGCGAGGAAAAAGGCGGACGAACTCGCCCAGAGCGTCGGCGCCGGCGCCAAGAAGGCCGACAACGCCGCCGGCGGCATGGCCGACGATGCCGCCAACGCTGCAGGCGGCGGTGCGGGCAGGGCCGGGAGTTCCGGTGGCCGCGCATGTACGAGGCCGCACAGTTTCGACCCGGACACACCGGTCCGTCTGGCCGACGGCTCCACGAAACGCATCGAGGACGTCGAAGCCGGCGACGAGGTGCTGGCCACCGACCCGGAGTCCGGTGAGACGACCGCGCGAGTGGTGACGCGTAAGCACGTCAACCTGGACAGCGACCTGGTCGACGTGACGCTCGTCAGCGAGGACGGCGTCGAAACCCTGCACACGACCGAGCGCCACCCGTTCTGGTCCGAGACCCGCCAGACGTGGGTCGATGCCGGGGAACTGCTGCCCGGAGAACAGGTCCGTGCGCTGGATGGCGCTGCGGTGGTGGTGCTGGGCGTTCAGCGAGTCGAAGCAAGCCGGGTGATGCACGACCTCACCGTTTCTGACGTCCACACCTACTACGTGGTCACCCGGACCGCGCCGGTCCTCGTACACAACTGCGGTACGAACGCAGATGACCGGCCTGGTGAGAACTTCACCGATGCTGAGCGGGACAAGGTCTACGACGCCAACCTGAAGAAGAACAACGGTCAACTGAAATGCGACTATTGCGGCCGGGCCGTCACGCGCCGGCCGTCGAAGGTCAACGGCGTCAACCAAAAAGGTCTGCCGGACGACGCTCAGATTGATCACGTCATTCCCCGCAAAGCTGGAAATGGGTGTGGCTCGGCGCACAACGGTTGCGTCTCGTGCCGGCGGTGCAACAGGGACAAGCATGAGAAGACCGTCGAGGAATGGGATGCCGAGAATCGTGAGTACCTCGACGATGACCTCGACCCGCCGGGCCTCATCGATGCCACCGGGCTCAACCTGTTGCGCCTTGGTTAGAGTGCACTCATGACACAGGCTTCTGCGCGTCCGGCCGGAATGTTCAAGGTGGCATTCGACCTTGACGAGATCACCCCGACGTGGCCGCCATTCGCCACCGAACGGATCTGGGCGCGAAAGACGGGGTTCAGGGGTCAGTTGGAGCTGGTGAACATCCCGTTCTTCGCTCTCGGTATTTCGCGCGGCGATATCATTAGAGTTCATCCCGATCATGAACGGCGTGAGCTGGTTTTCGACGAAGTTGTTCGGCATTCGGGTGCCTCTACCGTGCGGATTTTGATCCACGATGAGTCGGCGTCGGACCGTATTCTCGGGATTCTCCGGGATTCGGGGTGCGAGTGGGAATTCAGTACCGTGGACATCCACCTTGCCGCAAACATTCCTGAGTCGGCGAGCTATCGCAATCTGCGAGAATCATTGCTGGAGTTGAAGGGATCCGGGTCGATGGGCCTTGAGGAGGCGTTCATCTCGGAGCTTCACCGCAGTCAGACGATGAGCTGATCTGTTGGGCCACCCGTGGCGCTGGGAGGACACTCCGTTCCGGTCGGCGGAAAGGGTACAGACCAGAGCGGTGCACGGCCGGCCCCGCGGTGAGCGGGGCCGGCCGGTGATCGGTCAGTACACCTCGAACTCGTAGATGCGGGTCGCGCCGCCGGTGCCCTGTTCGGCGGTCAGGATGTTCAGCTTGACGTAGCGGGCGGTCGCGGTGAACGTGTGCGACGAGACGCTCGCCGTGTTGCCGCGGACCTGGGAGACCGTGGTCCAGGTGGTGCCGTCCGAGGACACCTGCACGTCGAAGTCGCGGGTGTTCCACGACGTGGACTCGCCGCCGGCGCCGGCGTGGCGGACCGTCACCGACTTGAGGGCGGTGGCGGCGCCGAGGTCGACCTGGAGGAACTTCGTCGCGGCGGTCGAGCAGAACTTGTCGCTGGTGCCGCCGGAGACGCTGCCGTTGACGGCCTTGGCGGGGCCCTCGTTGGTGTTGCAGGCGGCGGAGCCGGTGGCGGGCCGGTTCAGCGCCAGGTTCGTGGCCGGCGGCGTGACCGTGGTGTCGAACGACGGCGGGGCGTCGGCGGCGGCGCTGCCCCATGACGGGTTGGCGGTGGTGCCGACGGTGAAGGCCAGGGTCCCGCCGTTGGCGACGAAGGACTCCGGCAGCCACGCCCGGGTGGAGGCGGTGCCGTCGACGGTGAGGCTCTGCACGTACGTGGCGGCGCCGGGCGCGGTGATGGTGATCGTCTTGCCGTTGCCGCGCTTGACGGTGACGCCCGGGAAGAGCGGCGCGGACAGCAGCAGCTCGGCGCGGCCGGGGGTCAGCGGGTGCATGCCCATGGCGGACCAGACGTACCATGCGGACATCGCGCCGAGGTCGTCCTGGCCGGGGATGCCGGACGGGGTCGGCGCCCACAGGGCGTTGAGCACCTGGCGGATCGTCTGCTGCGCCTTGTCCGCGCGGCCGGCGAAGTTGTAGAGCCACGGCACCCCGATCGACGGCTCGTTGTCCATCTCGGACTTGGTGCCGCCCGCGCCGGTCAGGGCCCAGCTGCCGTCACTGTTGTGGAAGAAGCTGTCCAACCGGCTGACGGCGGTGGCGTTGCCGCCCATCTTGTCGAAGAGGCCGCGGACGTTGTGCGGGATCATCCAGGTGTACTGGGCGGCGCTGCCCTCGGCGAAGCCGTTGGAGCTGCCGGGACTGAAGGACGGCCAGGTGCCGTTCTCGTTACGGTCCTGGATGTAGCCGCCGTTGCCGGGGTTGTAGACGTTCTTCCAGTACTGCGACCGGGCCAGGAACTGCGAGGCGGTGGTGGTGCTGCCGAGCCGCTGGGCGAGCTGCGACACGCCGAAGTCGGCGACCGAGTCCTCGAGGGTCTCGCCGGCGCCGCCCCAGGCGTTGCCGTTGGCGGGGATGTAGTTGATGGACAGCCACTTGTCCAGCGAGGGGCGCTCGCCGACGACCATGACGTTCCAGCCGTCCCGGCTGAGGTCCGCCGCGGTGACGGTGGTCGCCGCGTGCACCATCGAGCTGAGCGCGCCGGTCGCGTCGAAGCCGGTGCCGCCGAAGGCGTAGATGCTCGGCACCGCCGCGTGCGCCGGGTCGCCGGTCATCACGTGGGTGCCGCCCTGGTTGTGCGTCCACCGGTCCCAGACGCCGCCGTTCTGGGTGGCCTGGTTGAGCAGCGACTGGGCGATGTCGGCGCCGACGTCGGGGCGCAGCAGCGTGATCAGCTGCACCTGCCCGCGGTAGACGTCCCAGCCGGAGAAGTTGGCGTACTGCGCGTGGCCGCTCGCCGCCGAGTGCACCTGCTGGTCCATGCCGACGTACTGGCCGTTGGTGTCGCTGAAGACGTTCGGGTGCAGCAGCGCGTGGTAGAGCGCGGTGTAGAACGTCTGCAGCTGGGCGGTGGTGCCGCCGGTGACGTCGATGCGGCCGAGCTCGGTGTTCCACGCGTCGGTGGCCCGCTGGCGCACCGTGTCGAAGGTGGTGCCGGCCGGGTTCTCGGCGGCGAGGTTCGCCTGCGCGTTGGCCTGGCTCACGTACGAGATGCCGACCCGCACGCCGACGGCAGTGCCCTGGCTGAGGTCGAACGTGACGTAGCCACCGGAGCCCCGGCCGGCGACCGGCCAGCCGTCGGTGCCGTAGGTCGTGCCGCCGGAGGCGCTGGTCGTGCCGGCCCGCAGCGTGCCGTCCTGCCACGTGCCGACGCTCGCGAAGGGCTTGTCGAACACGGCCGTGAAGTGCAGCGTGTAGTAGCTGCGCCGGCCGACGGCGTTGATGTAGCCGCAGAAGTTGCCGCTGGTGACGGAGCCGCTGATGGTGCGGTTGGCGGCGTCGATGTTCACCGTCGCGGCGCTGCTGCCGACCTCGGAGTTGGACGTGCGGATGAGCATCGAGGCGGTGCTGCCGGTGGGGTACGTGAAGCGCCCCGACCCGGTGCGGGTGGTCGCGGTCAGCTCGGTGTTGACGCCGGAGCTGAGCCCCACCCGGTAGTAGCCGGCGGTGGCGGTCTCGTCGGTGTGGGAGAAGTTGCTCGCGTACTTGGCGTCGGTCGTGTCCGCCGTCGGCGACGAGTTCACGGCGCCGACGTAGGGCATGAAGGGGATGTCACCGGACCCGCCGGCGTAGCCGGTGCCGGACATGTGGGTCAGGCTGAACCCGCGGATCCGGGTGGCGTTGTACCCGTAACCGCCGGGCCGCACGGTCCGGGTCTGGTTGCCGGCGGTGTTCTCCGGGCTCCACTGCACCATCCCGTAGGGCGTGTCGGCGCCCGGGAACGTCTCGCCGCCGTTGGTGCCGACGAGCGTGTTGACATAACTCGCCGGGTTGGTGACCGCGAGTGCCGGCGGGGTCGCCACCAGGGGAGCCGCCGCGGCCCCTACCAGCGTCGCGACCACGGCGAGCACCCGCCCGCCTCTGTTCAACCTCATAGTGCCTCCATCCATCCAAGGATGTGAAACCTATGAGCATCAGTAGGTGCTGGTCAACGGCACTGTCATCGTTGGCACATTCTGTTCACGGAGGCGCCGTCTTACCCCCGAAAGCCGGCGGCGCTCCCGGCAGTGTTCCCGCGGGGCCCGCCGGATCGTCGCCGGCGCCCGCGAAGAGGATCCCGTGCAAGGCCCCCGTCCGGGCGCAGGAGACCCAGCGACCCGCGCCGTCGGGCCGGGGCGCACCCGCAGTCGGCGCCGCGTCCGTGGCGCGGACCGCCCCCGCCGGGGCGGCCGCCTCCCACCCGGTCGCCGCCGCGACCACGCCCCGCCGACGCCGGCCGGCGCGCCGCCCGCGTCGATCCCCACCGGGGCGAGCGGCTCGCGTCGCGAGATACGACAAAGATCTCGCGTTTCAGCGATCTGTAGTTGGCCAACTACGTAGGGTGAATGGCAATCGAGCGAGACCAACGGGGGTTTCTACGAGATGTCTCAGACACGACAGCGCCCGAAAGGCGGCCGGCTCCGGATTCCGGTCGTGGTCGGAGCGGCGGGGTTCCTCGTCGCGCTGACCGGCGGGATCGTACAGACGGCGGGCGCGCACGAAGCGACGGGCGACGGCATGGCAAGGGTCGCGGAGACCATGCCGCCGTGGACCGACCCAAGCATCGCGCAGCCGCCGGACCCATCCATGACCACCGACCCGAACGGGGGCCCGTTCACGGTCCCGGATCCGTGTGTCACGAGCCCGGGCGCCGGCACGTTCGGCACCCCGACGCCCGGCGGCACCGTCGACCCGGGCCTGCCGCCGGTCTACCCGGGGACGACGCCCGGCGGCCTGGGCGCGACGCCCGACCCGAACCTGCCCGGCGGACCCACCACGGCGCCGTCCGACACCGGCGCGCCGATCATCATCCCGCCCGGGATGGACGGGTCGACGCCGATCGCCACGCCGGGCGACACCACGATGCCGGTGCCCGGCGACACCGCGACGCCCGCGCCCGGCGACGGCACGGTGCCGACCGGTGGTGCCGCCGGCACGGTGCCGCTGCCCGCCGACACCACGTCGGTGCAGCCCGGCACCAACCCGTGGCCGCTGCCCGGCGACACCTCGACGGGGCAGCCGGGGATCAACTCGACGCCGCTGCCCGGTGACACCAGCGCGACGCCGTCGCCGGGGGACACCACCAGCGCGACCCCGGTGCCCGGCTCGACGCCGTCGTGCGCCAGCGTCCCGGTGCCCGTCCCAACGGACACCGTGGTGCCCGTGCCGACCGACACCGTGATGCCTGTTCCGACGGACACCGTGGTGCCCGTGCCGACCGATGTGGTGCCCGTCCCGACGGACACCGTGGTGCCGATCCCGACCGTGGGCTGACCGGTCGCCGACCACCCGCGGGGCCCGCACCGGTGCGGGCCCCGCGTCGTGTCCCGCACGCACGAGATCGTCACCGGGCGATGCCAGCGGCTAAGGTCCAATCGTGACCGGACGACTGCTGGCGATCAGTGATCTGCATGTGTCGTATCAGGAGAACAGGGAGATCGTCGAGCAGCTGAAGCCGACCGACGACGGCGACTGGCTGATCGTGGCCGGCGACGTGGGGGAGAAGGTCGCCGATGTCCGGTGGGTGCTCCGGACGCTGCGGGAGCGCTTCGCCAACGTGATGTGGGTGCCGGGCAACCACGAGCTGTGGACGACCCGCGACGACCCGGACCAGTCGCGCGGCGAGGAGCGCTACCAGCGGCTGGTGGCGATGGCCCGCAACCTCGGGGTCGTCACGCCCGAGGACCCGTATCCGGTGTGGGACGGCGAGGGCGGGCCGGTGATCGTGGCGCCGCTGTTCGTGCTCTACGACTACTCGTGGTGGCCCGCGGGCACGTCGAGCACCGAGGAGGCCATGGCGACCGCGCAGGCCGCGGGCATCGTCGGCACCGACGAGGTGCTGCTGCACTTCGACCCGTACAGCGGCCGCGACGCCTGGTGCCGCGCCAGGGTCGAGCAGACCGAGCCGCGCCTGGAGGCCGCCGCCGCCGAGCTGCCGACCGTGCTGGTCAACCACTTCCCGCTCGTGCGGCACCCCACGGACGTGCTGCGCTACCCGGAGTTCGCGCTGTGGTGCGGCACCGACCTCACCGCGGAGTGGCCGACCCGGTTCAGGGCGCGGGAGGTCGTGTACGGCCACCTCCACATCCCCCGCACCACCTGGCAGGACGGGGTGCGGCACCAGGAGGTCTCGGTCGGCTACCCGAGGGAGTGGAGCCGCCGCGCGACGCCGCCCGGGCGCCTCGTCCCCGTCCTGGAGCGCTGACCTTCACGGAAACGCCGACCCTCAGGGCACGACGATCAGCTTCCCGCGGGCGTGGCCGGCGGCGACCTCGGCGAGGGCGTCGGCCGCGGCCGCCAGGGGGTAGGTCGCGCCGACGGGTGGCACGAGCGCGCCCGCCTCGACGAGCCCGGCGAGCGTGACCAGGTCGTCGCGGCTGTCCCGGGCGATGAACGTCGCCATGCGCTGCCGGACGACGAGGCCGGTGAGCCGGGCGGCGACGATCCGGTCCAGGCCGGCGAGCCGCCCGCGGCCGCTGTTGGGGATCAGCACGCCCGCCGGTGCGAGGACCCGCCGGACCCGCGACAGCGGCTGGGCCGCGACGTTGTCGAGGATGACGTCGTAGCGGTCGTCGCCGGCCGTGAAGTCCTCGCGCGTGTGGTCGATGACGCGGCCGGCGCCCAGCGACCGGACGCGGTCCACGCTCGCGGTGCCGCAGACCCCGGTGACCTCGGCGCCGAAGTGCCTGGCGAGCTGGACGGCGAACCCGCCGATCCCACCGCCCGCGCCGACGACCAGGACCCGCTGCCCGGGCCGCACCCGGGCGACGTCGCGGAGCGCCTGCAGTGCCGTCGTGCCCGCGAGGGGTACAGCGGCCGCCGCCTCGAACGACATCGCCGCCGGTTTCGCGGCCACGTCGTCCTCGGCGGCGACGACCAGCTCGGCGAAGGCGCCCACGCACCGGCCGAAGACGGCGTCGCCGGGGCGGAAGCGGGTCACCTCCGCCCCGGCCGCCTCGACGACCCCCGCGACGTCACCGCCGGGGATGGTGCGCCGCGGCCGGCGCAGCCCGGCGCCGAGCCGCACCAGCCACGGCCTGCCGGTGCTGAGGAACACGTCGGCCGGGTTGACCGACGCGGCCGCGACCCGCACCAGCACCTGCCGCGGGCCCGGCTCCGGCGGGTCGGCCTCCCGCAGCCGCAGGACGTCCCGCGGGGACCCGTACGCGTCCTGGACCAACGCCTTCACGACGCCACCTCTCATCCCTGCTCGACATGTGTAAGAGAATTCTTACATGCGACAGCAAGGACTGGCATCAGGCGGAGCTGCCGACCGCCTTCCGGAGCCGGTCGAGGAGGCGGAGCTCAAGGTCGATGTCCGTCTGCCGGATGCTGGCGACGAGGATCTCGTCGACGCCGCTGCCCTCAAGGCGGGCGACGTCCTCGGCGACCTGCTCGGGTGAGCCGCCGAGGAACGGCCTGCCTTCACCGATCGGGTCGTCGGTCAGCGGCACGTTGGCGCGGGCGACGACGGTGAGCGCGGCGGCGTCCCGGCCGGCCTCGGTGGCGAGCCGGCGGAACGTGGCGACCGTCTCGGTCAGCTGCTCCGGCGAGAACGCGATCGGGTTGAAGCCGTCGGCGATCCGGGCGGCCCGCGCGATCCCGGCCGGGGTGGTGGAGCCGAACAGGACCGGGATCGGCTGCTGCACCGGCTTCGGGTTCACCTCCGAGGCCTCGATCTTGTAGAAGCGGCCCTGGTACTCCGCCGGGTCGGGCCCCCAGCAGGCCCGCATCGCCGCGACGACCTCGTCCATCCCGGCGCCCATGCGCTTCATCGGTACATTGGCCGCCTCGAACTCCTGAGGCATCCAGCCCTGACCGAGGCCGGCGATCACCCGCCCGCCGCTGAGCTGGTCGAGCGTGGCGAAACGGCGGGCGAGGACGATCGGCGGGTGCAGCAGCGCGTCGATCACGCTGGTGCCGAGCTTGACGGTCTCGGTCATCCCGGCGACGTAGCTCAGCGTCTCCAGGGGCTCGTAGGTCAGCCGGTAGGTCTCGGGGATGCGCGCCGGCGGTGCGCCGAACATCGAGATCTCCGCCATCGGCCGCAGCAGCCGCTCGTAGGTCCACACCGAGTCGTACCCGAGGCGTTCGGCCTCCTTCGCGACCCGCGCGATGTTCGCGGGCCCCGCGAGGGCGCCGGAGGTTGGTAACTGGACGCCGAGCCGCATCCGCTTCCCCTATTCGTAGATCGAAATCCTTCCGCTCAAACGTGGCACGGGGTCGGGACTTTAGTAAGGGGCAACGCCGTATGTCGTCGCCGCGCGCCGGGCCGAGGAGTAGTAGCTCGTGCCGCCCGTCGCGCAGTTGCCGCTGCCGCCCCAGTTCATGCCGATGCCCACGGATCCGGCGAAGAGGGGGCCACCGCTCTCGCCGGGTTCGCTGCACACCGTGGTGCGGATCATGTTGTACAGCGTGCCGCCGGCATAGTTGATGGTCACGTTCAGCGAGGTGATCGTGCCGGTGCGGACCCCGTTCGGCCCGGTGCGGCGCACGGCCTGGCCCACCGTGCCGGAGCCGAACGAGGTGATCGGCTGCAGGCCGCCCGCGAACAGGTTCACCGCGCTGGGCTTGGCGATGGTGGTGTTGGTGTACCGCACGAGCGCGTAGTCGTAGCTCGGGTCCCGGGCCGCGACGACGCCGAGGACCGTGCCGGTCCCGGTGCCGGCGTAGACGGTCGCGCCGACCGCCGGGACGCAGTGCGCCGACGCCAGGAAGTAGTACGTCGCGCCGGCCTTGGCGTTGAAGCCGAGCAGGCAGCGCCCGCTCGTCGTGTTGAACCAGTCGCCGCCGGCGATGTGCGGCCGCAACGTGCCCGGCTCACGCAGGACCGTGCCGCCCTTGAGCGTGACGGCCCTGGTCAGCGCGGCCGCGACGGACGGGCGGACCGAGTCGTCGATGCTGACCGTGAGCGTCGCGTCGGTCCACCACGCCGTGCCCGGGGTGCTGGTCCAGCTGGTGACGGGCGCGGCCGATGCTTCCGGGGACGGCAGCAGGATCGCCGCGGCCGCCAGGGTGCTGAGCAGGATTCGGCGCATGGGTTTGGGCCTCCATCCAGAGATGTAAATCTCTAGATGGTAGTGCCTCAGTGTCCGGAGTGGTTGCGCTGGCAGCAGCGGGCCCGGGCGAGCAGCTCGTGCATGCGCGGCGCGGCCTCCTCGGCGGTGCGCAGCGGCGCGCTGAACGGCAGCTGCACGTCGCGGTGGCGGGCGGCGAACTCCAGCCGGAGCACCACGCCGAAGCGGTCCATCCGGATGGGCACGATGCGGCGCACGCCGTGCAGGTGGTGCGGCGGGATCAGCCGCGACAGGTGCTCGATCGCCTCCGGGTGCGCGCCGGTCAGATGGCACAGCAGGTCCGCCTCGTCCTTCGCGAGGGGATCGGGGTGCGCGGTCGCGAACTCGCCGGCCTCGACCCGGACCTCGCCGAGGAGCGGATCGGCGAGGGTCGCCTCGGCGAGCTCCAGCACGGCCCGCAGGTCCCCGTCGTGCTGGATCCACCCTTGATAGACGGCCCTGGACCGCACCCTTCCCTTGACGGACGTCGGCGCCACGTCGGTGATCTCGATGACGGCGGCGACGTCGCGCTCGGCCTCGAGGAGCAGGGCGGCCTGGCTGCCGGCGGGCAGCTCCAGGACCACCCGGCCGGTCTCGTCGACGTGATGGCGGCCGATGAGGTCGCAGCGGTGACCGGGGACGTGCAGCGTCAGGGACGACGCGGCGGCCAGCAGCGTGCGGAGCCGTTCCGCGGCGGTGGGGAGCTTGATCCCGGGCAAGGCGACCTCCTAAGGTTAGGCTTACCTTAGTAGAGAGGGTGCAAATGAACCAGTCCCGGCCGAAGGTCCGTCTGTCCCGGGCGCTCGGTATGCCGCTGACCCCCAAGTGCGTCAAGTACTTCGAGCGCCGCCCGTTCCCGCCCGGCCAGCACGGGCGCAGCCGCCCGAAGCACAGCGACTACAAGGTCCGGCTGCTGGAGAAGCAGCGGCTGAAGGCGCAGTACAACCTGCGGGAGAGCCAGCTGCGGCACGCCTTCGACCGGGCGGCCGGCCGGCCCGGCAAGACCGGCGAGGAGCTGATCGTCGACCTGGAGACCCGCCTCGACGCGCTGGTCCTGCGGGCCGGCTTCGCCCGCACGATCTACCAGGCCCGGCAGGTCGTCACCCACCAGCACCTCACCGTGAACGGCCGCCGGGTCGACCGCCCGTCCGCGCGGCTGCGTCCTGGTGACGTCATCCAGGTGGCCGAGCGGAGCCGGCAGAAGACGCCGTTCGTGGTGGCCGCCGCGGGCGCGCACGCCTTGGAGCGGACCGCGCCCTACCTGAGCGTCGACCTGCCCGGGCTGACCGCGACGCTGATCCGCCTGCCGCTGCGCCGGGAGGTGCCCGTCCTGTGTGACGAGCAGCTCATCGTGGAGTTCTACAGCCGGTAGTCTCGACGACCAGTGGAGACCTATGACGTCATCGTGATCGGGCTCGGCGGGATGGGCAGCGCCGCGGCGCACCATCTCGCCGCCCGCGGCCGGCGCGTCCTCGGCCTGGAGCGCTTCGGGCCCGCCCACGACCAGGGCGCCAGCCACGGCGGGTCCCGGATCACCCGGCAGACCTACTTCGAGGACCCGGCCTACGTGCCGCTGCTGCTGCGCTCGTACGAGCTGTGGGCGGCGCTCGAGCGGGACTCCGGGCGGGACCTGATGGACCTGTGCGGCGGCATCATGATCGGCGCGCCCGACAGTCTCACGGTCGCCGGCAGCCGGCGCAGCTCGGAGCAGTGGGGGCTGCCGCACGAGATGCTCGACGCGGCCGAGATCCGCCGGCGGTTCCCCAACCTGCGACCCCAGCCGCACGAGGTCGGCCTGTACGAGCGGAAGGCGGGACTCGTCCGCCCCGAGGAGACGGTCCGCGCCAACCTCGACCGGGCCTCGGCGCTGGGCGCAACGCTGCGCTTCGAGGAGCCGGTCACCGGGTGGACGTCGTCGTCCTCCGCGGTGGAGGTGCGGACGGCTCGCGGCACCTACTCGGCCGGGGCGCTGGTGATCTGCCCGGGGCCGTGGGCGCCCTCGCTGCTCGCGGATCTGGGCATCCCGTTCTCCGTGGAGCGGCAGGTGCAGTTCTTTTTCCAGCCCGTTGGCGGGGTCTCGGCGTACCTGCCGGACCGCCAGCCGATCTTCATCTGGGAGGGGCCGCCGGAAACGCAGGTCTACGGCTTCCCGGCGCTGGACGGCCCCTCCGGTGGGGTCAAGGTCGCGTTCTTCCGCGGCGGGGAGGTGACCACGCCCGAGACGATCGACCGGTCGATCCGCCCCGACGAGATCGCAGCCGTCGCCGCGCACCTCGCCGACCGGGTGCCCGGCGTCGCCGGCACCTACCTGCGCGGCAAGACCTGCATGTACACCAACACTCTGGACACGCACTTCGTCATCGGGCGGCATCCCGGGCACGCGAACGTGACCGTCGCGTGTGGCTTCTCCGGCCACGGGTTCAAGTTCGTCCCCGTGGTGGGCGAGATCCTGGCGGACCTGGCGCTCACCGGCGCGACCCGGCACCCACTCGGCCTCTTCGACCCCCGGCGTTTCTGCGATGCTCACCCCTGAGGAGCTGCGGGACGAGACGTGCGTCGCATGTCCGGGGCAGCGCCTGCCGCTGGGTGCCTTCGACGTCGCCGCGCGGCCGTCGCCCGCCGTCCCGTTCTCGGCTTCCCTCGGCTATCGGGTGACGGCCGACACAGGGGTGCCGACGTGCGTGCATCCGTTCCGGGTCGGCGTCATGCCCGGCCTGTACGCGTCCGCGGGCGAGCCCCTGACCTCCCCGGTTGCTCCCGTCCCGCCCCCTGCGTTGGAACTTCCATCGGACGGGACGCTGCTGGAGGCGTGGCTGCTCGCGGTGGTCCGCTCGGCGCCCGCCGCCGCACTCGGCGAGACCGTCGCGAGGGCCGAGGCGCTCGCCGCAACCCGGTTCTCACCTGCGGAAATCGTGCCGGCGATGCGCCGGGTCCTGGGTGGTTGTTGACAGGGCTGGCGGGGGAGAGTAAGTTTGCACAGCCAGCACGAGCCGGGCGGATGTGTCGCAACGCGATCATCGGCCGGTGTGCGAGGCCATCCGCAATTTCACTCACCTTTCGGTGTGCGTCAGCGCGGGTGTGATCGGGCGATGCTAGCGAATCCCCTGGGAATCGCGATTTGGCGAAATCGACCGAGACGCTCTACAGTTACGAAGGCCCCGAGAGAGCGCCTCAACAAAGAGGCGGTTTCAAGGTGTGTGTTGGTTGTTTGAGAACTCAACAGGGTGCTTGTTAAGCCAGTGCCAATTGATTGACCCCGTGACATGGCTTTGTTGTCGTGTCCGAGG
>NZ_JBFAJA010000055.1:0-95175 GCF_040654975.1 Dactylosporangium sp. NPDC050588
GCGTCGGCCTGAGCCAGACCTGCAATGCCGGTTCGCGGCTCCTCCGCTCCGCTCCGGACCGCTCACGCCGGGATCCCCAGCAGCGCGCGGGCGTCGGACGGGGTCATCGGCGGGCGCTGGGCGAGCCGGGCGAAGGCGGAGGCCCGCGCGACGAGCTGCGCGTTGCTCTCCACCGGCGCGCCCTTGGCGTAGGTGACGGTGTCCTCCATGCCGACCCGCAGGTGCCCGCCCGCCGACAGCGACGCGAGCAGGACCGGCAGCGTGCCGCGGCCGATGCCGGTGGCCGAGAACGTGGTGCCGGACGGCAGGTCGCGCATCGCCTGCACGCAGGCGACCAGGGCCTCGGCGGTGGCGGGCATCCCGCCGGGCACGCCCATGACCAGGTCGAGGTGCACGTGCCCGCCGGCGGGCAGCCCGTGCTTGTCGAGCAGGCGGCGCAGCGTGGTGAGCTGGCCGAGGTCGAAGATCTCGTACTCGGGGACGATCCCCCGGTCACGCATGCGGGTGTGCAGCTCGACGATGAACGACCACCGGTTGAGGAACACGTCGTCGCCGAAGTTGACCGTGCCCATCGTGCAGGAGGCCATGTCGGGCCCGGCGTCGAGGACGCGGAGCCGGTCGGACTCCGGGTCGGTGACCGCGCCGCCGCTGGAGAGCTGGACGATGAGGTCGGTCTCGGCCCGCAGCGCGGCGACTGCGTCCTTCAGCCGGCCGAGGTCGAGGGTCGGCCGGGCGTCGTCGTCGCGCAGGTGCACGTGGATGATCGAGGCGCCCACCGCCTGGCACTCCTTGCCGGTCGTGACCAGCTCGTCCAGGGTCACCGGCAGCGCTGGCACGTCGGCCTTGCTCGATTCGGCGCCGGTGGGCGCCACCGTGATCAACGTCGTTGTTGTCATGGCTCTTTCTACAGCGGGTCGATCGCGGCCGTGGACGGGCCCACCAGCAATTGACCCCCGTCTTCGTTGACGTTCTGCCGGACGACGGCGAGCGCGATCTGGCCGAGCTCGTAGTGGCGGGCGGCGGTGCCGACGAACCCGACCGCCCGGCCGTCCCGAATGACCTCGGTGTGCGGCGCGGGGAGCTCGTCGGTGGCGATGCCGTCCAGGTGCAGCAGCACCAGCTTGCGCGGCGGCCGGCCGAGGTGGTGCACCCGGGAGATCGTCTCCTGCCCCCGGTAGCAGCCCTTCTCCAGGTGCACGGCGTGCGCCGTCCAGCCGACCTCCGCGGGCAGGGTCTTGTGGTCGGTCTCGAAGCCGAACCGGGGGCGCCGCGCCGCGACCCGCAGCGCCTCGTAAGCCCAGATCCCGGCCGGCGGGAGCTGCGCGGCGGCGACCAGGTCGGGCACCGCGGACCGCGGCACGATCAGGTCCGCGCCGCCCTCCACCCGGCGGACCAGCCCGTCGAACGCCGGCAGCGCGGCCGCCGCGTAGCGCGCGGTCGGCCGGGGCGGCACCACCCCGGTCGCGAACTTCGCCGGCGGCACGGGCACCACGTCGGGCGCGGCGAGCGAGACGCCGAGCACCCGCAGGGCCTCGTCGGTGTGCGGGCCGACGATCGACAGCACCGCCCGGTCGGCGGTCACGTCGGCGGGCTCGACCCGCATCATGAAGATCATCCGGGACAGGAACGTCAGCAGGCCCGCGCCGGCGCCCGGCTCCAGGTCCAGCCACGTGGTCGTGCCGTCGTCGACGAGCATCGCGTGGTGCTCCACGTGCCCGTGCGGCGACAGCACGAGCAGCTCCGAGCCGCTCATGGGGTCCAGGCCGGTCAGGTGCTGGGTGGTGAGGCTGTGCAGCCAGGTCAGCCGGTCGGCGCCGGGCACGGCCAGGACGTCGCGGTGCGAGCGGTCGACCAGCCCGGCCCCGGTGTCGAGGATCTTCTGCTCGCGGGCAGGGTCGCCGTAGTGCGCGACCGCGGCACCGTCGGCGGCCGAGGGATCGATGGACGCCACAGTAACTGGCTTCACGGGACTACTCCTCTTTGGAACCGCAGCTGCCGCACACGCCGAACAGGGCCACGTGGCCGATGTCGAGGCGGAAGCCGCGGGTGGTGCGCAGGTCCTCGGCGAGGCCCTCGAGCATGGGTGGCGGCAGCTCCTGCACGTCGCCGCAGCCCCGGCACACGAGGTGGGCGTGCTGGTGCTCGCCGAGCGGGTGGTAGGTGGGCGCGCCGTGCGACAGGTGCGCGTGCGTCACCAGCTGGAGCTCCTCGAGCAGCTCCAGCGTGCGGTAGACGGTGGTGATGTTGACCCCGGCGGCGCGCTCGCTGACGTCTGCGTGGATCTGGTCGGGCGTCGCGTGGCGCAACCGGTAGACCGACTCGAGCACGAGCTGCCGGGGCGCGGTCAGCCGCAGGCCCCGCGACCGGAGCACTGCGGCCAGATCATCGAAACCCACGACGTTCAGATTAACGCGCGACTCAGCCCGCGACGCGCTCCAGGCGGGCGGACAGGTGCGGCTGGAGCGGCTGGCCGACGGCGGCGAGGTCGAACGCGTAGAGCAGCGCCCCCTCGACGATCCCGTAGAGCCGCTTGGCGCCGCGGACCTCCTTGGCGGTCGACGTGCGCACCACCGCGTCGGTGGCCATGTCCCACTGCGTGGTGCCCTTGGCCTGGCCGATGTAGAGCTCCATGATCCCGGTCGGCTGGCTGAGCAGCACCTCGACCTCGTCGGTCGCCTTGCCGTCCGCGAGCACCGGCCGCCACCAGCCGGTCTCCCGGTTGCTGGGCTTGATCGGGTTGCCGTCGACGTCGATCACCCAGGCGCGCGACTCGTAGAACAGGAACGGCCGCCCGTCGTGGCTGAAGCGGATCTCCTGCGCGTAGTGGAAGCCCTCGATCGTCGGGTAGTCGCCCTGGCCGCGCCCGCGCCACACCCCGACCAGCGGCAGCAGCCCCAGCAGCGCGGGATGGAGGTCCGGGCCGACCCGCAGGTCGTGCGTCTCCTCGTACGGGTACTCCCCGACCTGGGCCAACCCGGCCCATGGCGGCTGTTCGTCTGTCACCAACGCCCCCTCGACACCCTCACCGCGAGATAGATCAGCCCGCCTGCGAGGGCGCCCATCCCGGCGACCAGCAAGCTGACGAACCCGATCTCGGTAACCATCCCCCGAATCCTATGCTGCGAGGCATGGCACGCTCTCTGGTCATCAAGACAACCGCCGGCTCGGACGCCCCGGAACGCTGCTCGCAGGCCTTCACGGTGGCCGCGACCGCCCTCGCCGGCGGCGTCGCCACCTCGCTCTGGCTGACCGGGGAGTCCGCGTGGTTCGCGCTGCCCGGCCGGGCGGCGCAGTTCGAGCTGCCGCACGCGGCACCGCTGGCCGACCTGCTGGACGCGGTGCTGGCGGGCGGCACGGTCACGCTGTGCACCCAGTGCGCCGCCCGGCGCGGCATCGGTCCCGACGACGTCATCCCCGGCATCCGCATCGCGGGCGCGGCCGTCTTCGTCGAGGAGGCCCTCGAGGAGGGCGCGCAGGCGCTCGTGTACTGAGGGCTAGCAGCCCGCCGTCGAGGTGATGTGCAGCTCGCTGCCGTCGACGCGCAGGGCGACACCCGCCTCGCCCGCGCGGAAGGCGAAGAGCTTCGGCTCGTCGAGGACGACCGCGGAGGCCGGGACCGTGGTGCGGGACGCGGCGCCGTCGCCGGTGGTGACGGCCTCGACGGTCCACAGGGCGCCGCCGCCGGGGCAGGTGACCCGGTGGGTCCGCCACTGCGACGGGGTCTGCTTGAGGGTGTCGAGGACGGCCTGGACGGGCGCGCGGTTGGCGGTCTGCGACTGCGGGGTCGCCTCCTCGACCGGGGCGTCCTGCACCCGGCAGCCGGTGTCGGCGGTGAAGCGCAGCTGACCCGGCTGGATGACGCTGCCGCGCACCGCGACGAACCCACCGGCGTCGGCGGTCATCGAGTGGCTACTCGGGCCGCTCACGAGGTGGACGTCGTACGACGCGGGCAGGGCCGCCCTGATCCGGTCGAGGACGTCCGGCTCGGTGCCCTTCTTCACGTACACCAGCAACACGCGCTCGAAACGGGTGCCCTCGCGGGCGGAGGTGACCCGGCAGCTGCGGTCGACGCGCGTGTAGCCGCCGAGCACCGGGACGGAGGTGGCCGGGTCGACCGCGGCGGCGATGCGGCCGAGGGCCTGGTCGGCGATGGGCAGGCCCTGCGCGATGGTGGTCTGGTCGCGGGAGGTCGGCGTGCCGTGGCGCGAGGAGTAGTAGGCGAATCCGGCCACCACGAGGGCCCAGGCCACCGTTGCGGCGATGATCCAGCGACGTTTCACGGCGGCAATCCTCGCAGCCCACCACAGTGCCGCCAAATGCCGCCGCCCCCCGGGGTTGGGCCCGGAGGGCGGCGGCACGGTGCGTGCGAAGGTCAGGCGACCGCGACCGCGACCTCGTTGATGCCGCGGGCGGCGGCGAGGCTCGCGTCGCCGTTGCCCTGGCGGGACAGGGCGCGCAGCGTCCAGTTGCCGGGCGTGGCGAAGAACCGGAACTGCCCGGCCGGCGAGGTGACGACCTCGGCGGTGAACTCGCCGGTCGCGTCGAGCAGGCGCACGTAGGCACCGCCGACGGGGCCGTCGCCGGAGCTCACGACGCCCGTGATGACGGTTTCCTTCTCGACGTCGACGGAAGCGGGGATCGGCGCGCTCTGCTCGGGGGCGCCGCAGCTGTCAGCAACACTCATGATGCTCTGCCTTTCACGCGTTGCCGGGCTCGTCGCCGACGGCGACGGGGACACCGACAAGGGAGCCGTACTCGGTCCAGGAACCGTCGTAGTTGCGCACGTCGCTGTGCCCGAGGATCTCCTTGAGGACGAACCAGGTGTGCGAGGAGCGCTCGCCGATGCGGCAGTAGGCGATGGTCGCCTTGCTGTCGTCGAGGCCTGCGGCGGCGTAGATCTCGCGCAGGTCGTCGTCGGACTTGAAGGTGCCGTCCTCGTTGGCCGCCTTGCTCCACGGCACGGACACGGCGGTCGGGATGTGGCCCGGGCGCTGCGCCTGCTCCTGCGGGAGGTGGGCGGGGGCGAGGAGGCGGCCCGCGTACTCGTCGGGCGAGCGGACGTCGACGAGGTTCTGCACGCCGATCGCCTTGACGGCGTCGTCGCGGAACGCGCGGATCGACAGGTCCTGGTCGTGCGCCGCGACGTAGCTGGTGGCGGGGCGGCTGACCTCGTCCTTGGTCAGCGGGCGCCCGTCGAGCTCCCACTTCTTGCGGCCGCCGTCGAGCAGCTTGACGTCGCCGTGGCCGTAGAGCTTGAAGTACCAGTACGCGTACGCGGCGAACCAGTTGTTGTTGCCGCCGTAGAGGACGACCTTGTCGTCGTTGCCGATGCCCTTGCTGGACAGCAGGGCCTCGAACTGCTCCTTGTTGACGAAGTCCCGGCGGACCTGGTCCTGCAGCTCGGTCTTCCAGTTGATCTTGACCGCTCCGGCGATGTGGCCGCCGTCGTAGGCGGCGGTGTCCTCGTCGACCTCGACGAAGACCACGTTGTCGGCACCGATGTTCTGCTCGGCCCAGTCGGCCGTGACCAGTGCGCTCTCGCGACTCATGAGTGTTTTCTCTCCCAGGGACGATTTTGGGGTGGGTCGAGTCGGCACACGGGTCGGGGTGTGCACCACGCCGCGCGCGACCCGAGGGGACGGATCACGGTTTCGGCGATGGGTCTGAGAACTGCCGCGGACTGGGAATCGCCCGCCAGACCCATCGGTCTGGGGCGCCGCTGCCTCGAGCCGTTAGTCGAGCACGCTGCAGGGCCGCACCACTAGGGGCGGCAACACAGGCAGGTGGCCACGCGGCACAGGTCGACCGCGCGCCGTCTGGTGAGCAGCATGCTCATGGTCAGGCAGCCTAGCACCGCTGGAGGTGTCATCCCAGGGTCCGCTTGGTCACTGTCCGCCTGTTGGACCTGATCACTGCCCGGAAGGGGCACGATCACCGGCCGGAAGGAGACCTGATCACTGCTCGGACAGGGGAACGTCCTTCGCGGAGGCGGTGACGCGCAGGCCCGAGTCGGTCGTCTCCGCGGAGTTGATCACCAGGTTGTACGGCAGGCCCGGCAGCTTGACGGTGACCTGGAGCCGGCTCTTGTTGGCCTGGATGAAGTCGTTGACGAGCTTCGGCAGGTTGCCCTGGTCGGTGGTGACCGAGTCGAGCTTGAGCCGGACCTTGCCCGACTCGACGACCATGCTGCCGTTGGCGATGATCGTGACCTTGAACCCCTGGTACACGAACGGGATCCGCATCTCGATCTTGTTGTTGACCACCTTCACGTCGACGGCGGAGGGGTCCACACCCTGCGGCAGGTTGGTGAACTCCAGCAGCTTCCGGACGTTGTCCCAGGTCATGGTGGCCTGGCCGGTGACCTCGCCGGCCACCACCTCGCCCCGGCCGTTGATCAGGTCGCGCGCGTCGGCCTTGACCGACTTGGCGTCGACGTTGAGCGTCTCGAGCTTCACGTTGTCGATCTGCGGCTTGCTCAGGGCGATGCTGATCTTCTCGTACTCCCCCGCGAGCACCTGGGTGAGGAACGGGAAGCCGGCGATCTTCACCGAGGGGTCGCCCTCGTAGGTGACGGAGTTGGCCGCGAGCTGCTTGCGGGTCTCGTCGGTGATGCGGTCCTGGGCGGTGCTGGCCGCGATCCGGTCCGCGACGAAGAGCACTCCGACCAGGATGACCGCCAGCACGACCAGCACGATGCTGACCTTGGCACCTCTGCTCGCCACAGCTCTCCTTCCGCGCCCCGGGGTGGGTGTTACCGGACGTACCCAGCCACCAGGATTTCCTACCCTCGCAACCGCGGGGCCCTACAGCAGTACTAGAGCAGTAACAGCGTGCTGGCGACGTAGGCGGCGGGCGCGGCGAAGGCGAAGGCCCCCATCGGCCCCTGGATGTGGCGGGCGAGGTACATGGCGGGCTCGTCGCCGTCGATGACGCGGCTGGCCTCGGCATATCCGACGGACAGGTCCACCATGACGGCGACGATGGCGGTGGCCAGGCCGGCCAGGGCGCTCGGCAGCGGCGTGATGCCGTCGAGCAGGTTGCCGATCGCGCCGGCGGCGGCGGTGCCGACCATCGCGCCGAGCACGACGCCGGCGCCGCCGCGCGGGACCTGCGGCGCGATGCGGGGCAGCGCGACGATCGCGTCGGTGAGCCGGGCGATCACGATGGCGATGCCGGCGGCGGCGAGGCAGGCGACGATCGCCTGGGTGCCGCGCGGGATCCGGCCGAGGACGATCACGCTGGCGAAGGCCACGACGCCGAGGGTGACCACGAGCGAGGAGCCGAGCGACTCGGTGACCCGCTGGCGCCCCGCGGGGCGGGTGAGCTGGCCGACGACGCCGACGATGAACCCGGCCGCGGTGACATACGCCAGCGGGGCGAGGGACGCCGGGCGGGTGAGCACCGCGGCGACGTCGGTGCCGACGGCGACCGCTATACCGACGGCGGCGACGACGCGCGGGGCCGGCGGCCGGCCGGCGATGATCCACACGCCGACGAACAGGACCTGCACGCCGAAGATCACCACGGCGTAGGACTCGTGCCTGGTCTGCGCGCCGACGACGAGCCCGACGGTCATCAGGGCCGCGAACCCTGCGATGCCGAGGGAGACCATGCGCCGCACCGGGGGGATCTGTCCCGGCGTTTCGGGATTGTCCGGGACGTCGGCCTGCTCCCGGCGCCGGCGCCGGGGCGCCTCGTCGGCGGCCGAAGGCCAGGCGCCGTGGTCCTCGGCGTGGTTCTCGGCGGAGGGCGGGGTAGCGGGCACGCCCCGATGGTGCCAGAACTCCCCTCACCCGACCCCCACCGGGATGACCAAATCGCGCATAGCACGCGGCGGGGAACGGTGGAGTGTGGCTCAGCCGACTGTCCCGATCTGGATTGCCGCTGGTCGCAAACGATGAATACTCCGATATTCTTGGGCTGAGATACCCCCACAACCTCCCGTCAGTGTGGCCGGGACGAAACAGAGCCGCGGAGGTGACTCGTGGAGATCTTGCTGCTGACCGCGGCTCCCGCGGGCCAGGTGGTCTTGCCCGGCCTCGACCTGCTGCCCCACACTGTGCGCACCGCCCCGCGCGATGTCCGCACACTGGTGAACGGTCCGAGCCCCGACGCGGTGATCGTCGACGCCCGCACGGAGCTTGCCGACGCCCGCGCGACCTGCCGGATGCTGCACGCGACCGGCCTGGGTGTGCCCCTGCTGGCGGTGGTGACCGAGGCGGGCCTCGTCGCGCTGCACGCCGACTGGGGCCTCGACGACGTCGTCCTGGCCAGCGCCGGCCCCGCCGAGATCGAGGCCCGGCTGCGGCTGGGCGTCGGCCGGCTCAACTCGGCCGCGGCCGCGAGCGGGGGCATGATCAAGGCCGGCGAGCTGACGATCGACCCCGACACCTACGCGGCGAAGCTCAAGGGCCGCCCGCTCGACCTCACCTACAAGGAGTTCGAGCTGCTCAAGTTCCTCGCCCAGCACCCCGGCCGGGTCTTCACCCGCGACCAGCTGCTGCGCGAGGTCTGGGGCTATGACTACTTCGGCGGCACCCGCACGGTCGACGTGCACGTGCGGCGCCTGCGCGCGAAGCTCGGCTCGGAGTACGAGTCGATGATCGGCACGGTGCGCCAGGTCGGCTACAAGTTCGTGGTCCCGCCGGCCCGCCCGCTGCACGAGTCCGAGCCGGTGCGGGTCTGACCGCCGCACAGGGCCGACACACAGGGCCGACGCACAGGCCGCCGCACGGGCCGATCCCGGTAAGGGTCTGCTCTAGGCTTGGCCCGTGACCGTCGAGCAGCTGGACCGCCTCTCCACCACGCAGGTCGACCAGGTGCTCGCGCTGAGCCAGGCCGCCGGCGACACCGACGGGGCGCTGCCGCTGTCGGAGCACGTGGTGCTGCACCTGCGGCACGGGGGCGAGACGCAGGCGGTGCACCTGCTGGCGCGCGACGCCGCCGGCACCGTCACGGGGTATGCGCACGTCGACACGACCGACGCGGTCGCGGGCGCGTCGGCCGAGCTGGCGGTGCACCCGCAGCACCGGCGGCGCGGGATCGGGCGGGCGCTCGCCGAGGCGGCGATCGCGGTCGCCGACGAGCGCTCCGGCGGCCGGCTGCGGCTGTGGGCGCACGGCGACCACCCGTCGGCCTCCGCCCTCGCGATCCGGCTCGGCTTCGACCGGGCCCGGGTGCTGCTGCAACTGCGGCGGTCACTGTTCGCGCCGCTGGACGAGGTGGCGCTGCCCGACGGGGTGACCCTGCGCGGGTTCCGCCCGGGCGAGGACGAGGCCGCCTGGCTCGCGGTCAACGCGGCCGCCTTCGCCGACCACCCCGAGCAGGGCAGGTGGACCCTCGACGACCTGCGCGTGCGGATTCAAGAGCCCTGGTTCGACCCGGCCGGCTTCCTCCTAGCGTTCCGCCAGGATCCGCCGGAAGAGCTCGTCGGCTTCCACTGGACCAAGATCCACGGCGATCCCGAGGATCGCTCGCACGACCCGATCGGCGAGGTCTACGTGCTGGGCGTCGCGCCCGGCGCGCACGGCGGCGGGCTGGGCCGCGCGCTGACCCTCGCCGGCCTCTGGCACCTGCGCTCCCGCGGGCTTTCGCAGGTCATGCTCTACGTCGACGAGGAGAACCGGCGGGCCGTGTCGCTCTACCAGCGGCTGGGGTTCGTACGCTGGGCGATGGACGTGAGCTTCCAGCGGTCCGGGCCGCGGGACGGCGCCACGACGCGCTGACGCAAAACGGGCACCGGCTATCTCCACTGGGCAGTTCACCCATTGGCAAACTGGCCTCCGACCAGGCGTCACCTTCCCCGAAGCACCTGTTCACCGTGCGTTCACCCGCCTCCGGAGGACCGGTTACCTAGCGCTCTTAGCGTCGCTTTCAGTCGACGACCCCCGTCGGCAGTACCCCGACGAAGGGACCGCAGTGAACTTCAAGCGGCACGGCATCATGGCCGGCATCGCGCTCACCGCGACGCTGGCGCTCACCGCGTGCGGCTCGGATAACAACGAGACCCCCAGCACGCCGGGCACCGGCGGTGGCAGCACCGCGGCGTCCGACATCACCTGCGCCAAGGGCTCGCTGACGGCCCAGGGCTCGTCCGCGCAGAAGAACGCGATGGACGAGTGGATCAAGGCGTACCAGCAGAAGTGCACCGACGCCAAGATCGACTACCAGGGCACCGGTTCCGGTGCCGGTATCACCGCCTTCTCGGGTGGCACGGCCGACTTCGCGGGCTCCGACTCGGCCCTCAAGGACGGCGACGAGACCACCAAGGCCACCGCGCGCTGCGGCGGCAACCCGGCGCTCAACCTGCCGATGGTCACGGGCCCGATCGCGATCGCCTACAACCTCGACGGCGTGAAGGACCTCCAGCTCAAGCCGGAGACCCTCGCCAAGATCTTCGGTGGCTCGATCACCAAGTGGGACGACGCCGCCATCAAGGCCGACAACCCGAGCGCGACGCTCCCGTCGACCCCGATCAACGCCATCCACCGCCAGGAGTCCTCGGGCACCACCGAGAACTTCACGGGCTACCTGGACAAGGCCGCGGCCGGCACCTGGACCTTCGGCAAGGACAAGGTCTGGAAGGCCACCGGCGGCCAGGCCGAGAAGGGCTCCGACGGCGTCGCGGGCGCGATCAAGAAGGCGCCCGGCGCGATCGGCTACGTCGAGTGGTCCTTCGCCAAGGTCAACTCGCTCTCGACCGCCAAGATCTTCAACGGCGCCGGTGAGTACACCGCGCTGACCGGTGCCGCGGCCGGCAAGACCGTCGCGGGCGCCAAGATCACCGGTACCGGTGACGACCTGAAGCTCTCGATCGACTACGCCACCAAGGAGGCCGGGGCCTACCCGATCATCCTGGTGACCTACGAGATCGTCTGCAGCAAGGGCACCCCGGCCGACAAGCTCGACCTGGTCAAGGGCTTCCTCGGCTACACCGTGAGCGCCGCCGGCCAGGCTCAGCTCGAGAAGCTGGGCTACGCCCCGCTGCCCGAGTCGGTCCAGACCAAGGTCGCTGCCTCCATCAAGAACCTGGCCTGACAGGACTCTCCTTGAGCCAGCAGACGCTGCCTGCCACCTCCGCCGGTTCGCCCGGCGGAGGTGGCGGTCTTCCGAGGAAGCGCCGTCTCGGCGCTGACATGATCTTCCGTGGCACCGCGACAGCTGCCGGCTCGATGGTGCTCGTCATCATCGCCGCCATCGCCGTCTTCCTGATCGTCAAGGCCATCCCGGCGATCAACAAGGACACCGAGAACTTCTTCACCTACAAGTCGTGGTTCACCGACGGCGACACCCCGCAGTTCGGTGTCGCGGCGACGGTCTTCGGCACGGTGCTCACCGGTGCGCTCGCGCTGCTGCTGGCGGTGCCGGTGGCCCTCGGCATCGCGCTGTGCCTGTCGCACTACGCGCACCGCCGGGTGGCCACCAGCCTCGGCTTCGTGATCGACCTGCTCGCCGCCGTCCCCAGCGTCGTGTTCGGTCTCTGGGGTCGCGACTACTTCTACGAGCCGATCACCAACTTCTCGAAGTGGCTGCACGACACGCTCGGCTGGCTGCCGATCTTCGGCAGCGAAGGCCCCTACGGCAAGTCGATCCTGCTCGGCTCGATCGTCCTGGCGATCATGGTCCTGCCGATCGTCACCTCGCTCTCCCGCGAGGTCTTCATGCAGACCCCGCCGGAGAACCAGGAGGCCGCGCTCGCGCTCGGCTCCACCAAGTGGGAGATGATCCGCACCGCCGTGCTCCCCTACGGCAAGGCGGGCATCATCGCCTCGGTCATGCTGGGCCTGGGCCGCGCGCTCGGCGAGACGATCGCCCTCGCGCTGACCCTCGGCGGCGTCTACGACATCAAGTGGGACTTCCTCGGCCCCGGCGGTGTCACCATCGCCTCCAACATCGCCAACCGGTTCGGTGAGGCCAACGACACCGGTCGCGGTGCCCTCATCGCCTCCGGTCTGGTGCTGTTCGCCATCACGCTGGTCGTCAACATGGCCGCGCGCGCGATCATCTACCGGCGCCGCGAATTCGTCGGGAGCGCATGATGAGCGTCGAAACCCCTGAGCGCGTCGTCGGGCTGAGCAGCGGCCAGCAGCTGCGCAGCAAGTCCCTGCCGTCGTGGTCGGCCTGGGCGGCGGCCGCCGCCGCGATCGCCGTGGCGTTCGTCCTGATCTACCTGACCTCCGCCGGCGGTCTGGTCCTCACCGGGGTCGTCGCGGCCGTGCTGTTCGTGGCGTTCTTCGCGATCGCCGCCTCGATCGTCGAGGGCGGCCGCGCGGCCCGCAACCGGATCGCCACCACGCTGATCTACGGCGCGTTCATCCTGGCCCTGGCCCCGCTGATGTCGGTGGCCTGGACCCTGGTCAGCAAGGGCACCACCCGCCTCGACGGCAACTTCTTCGGCACGTCGATGAACAACATCGGCGCGTTCGACAGCAACGGCGGCGCCTACCACGCGATCATCGGCACGCTCGAGCAGGCCGGTCTCGCCACGCTGATCACGGTGCCGCTGGGCATCCTCGGCGCGATCTACATCGTGGAGTACGGCCGCGGCTTCCTGGCCAACGCGATCCGCTTCTTCGTCGACGTCATGACGGGCATCCCGTCGATCGTGTCGGGCCTGTTCATCCTGTCGTTCTGGGTCTTCACGGTCACGCCGCTGTTCAACGACGGCCGGGCCGCCTACTCGGGCTTCGCGGCCGCGCTCTCGCTGAGCGTGCTGATGCTGCCGACCATCGTCCGCTCCACCGAGGAGATGCTGCGGCTCGTGCCCAGCGCGCTGCGCGAGGGCGCCTACGCGCTCGGCGTGGCCCGCTGGAAGACGATCGTCAGCATCGTGCTGCCGACGGCACTGCCGGGCATCGTCACCGGCGTCATGCTGGCGGTGGCCCGGGCCGCGGGTGAGACCGCGCCGGTCCTGCTGGTCGCCGGCGGCCTCAACTCGATCAACTTCAACGTGTTCAGCGGCAACCAGTCGTCCCTCTCCCTGTTCGTCTTCGAGCAGGCCGGGGTCGCCTCGGAGTTCGCGCCCGGCCGCGCCTGGACGGCGGCCCTCACGCTGGTCGTCCTCGTCCTGGTCCTTACCGTCGCGGCGAAGCTTCTGGCCCACCGAAACAAGCTCGCCCGATGACCCTCTCTGGAGCGCCCCACATGGCAAAGCGCATCGAAGCCCACGGTGTCACCTCGTACTACGGATCCTTCAAGGCCATCGACGGCGTCTCGATGACGATCGAGCCGAAGTCGGTCACCGCTCTCATCGGGCCGTCCGGCTGCGGCAAGTCGACGTTCCTGCGGTCGATCAACCGGATGCACGAGGTCCTGCCCAACGCCAGGATCGAGGGGCAGCTCCTCATCGACGGGCAGAACATCTACGACAAGGACGTCGACGTCACCGCCGTCCGCCGGATGATCGGCATGGTCTTCCAGCGGCCCAACCCGTTCCCGACCATGTCGATCTTCGACAACGTCGTGGCCGGCCTGCGGCTCAACGGCGTGCGCAAGAAGTCGGTGCTCGAGGAGGTCGCCGAGAAGGCGCTCCGCAGCGCCAACCTGTGGAACGAGGTCAAGGACCGGCTCGGCCGCCCGGGCGCCGGCCTGTCCGGCGGTCAGCAGCAGCGCCTGTGCATCGCCCGCGCCATCGCGGTCGAGCCGCAGGTCGTGCTGATGGACGAGCCCTGCTCGGCGCTCGACCCGATCTCCACGCTCGCGATCGAGGACCTGATCACGGAGCTGAAGAACCAGTACACGATCGTGATCGTCACGCACAACATGCAGCAGGCGGCGCGCGTCTCGGACCGCACCGGCTTCTTCTCGATCGACAAGACCGGCGACCCCGGCCGCCTCATCGAGTACGACGACACCGCGAAGATCTTCACCAACCCGTCGGTGAAGAAGACCGAGGACTACATCACCGGCCGGTTCGGTTAAGCGCGTGGGTCAGACAGGGCGGATGGCGTCGGCCGGGTCACGGTCCGACGCCGCCGCCAGGGCCGCCTCGATGCCGCCCGCCCCAGCCGCCTCCGCCAGCTCGACGAGCGTGTGCATGGTGGGCGGCAGCATCGTGAAGCGGCCGTCGGCGGCCTCGGCCGGCGAGCACCACACCGTGTCGTCGGCCTCGCCGCCGACGTCCCTCGTGACCTGACCCTCCGGCAGGGCGGCGAGGAAGAAGTACGTGTCGAAGCGCCGCGGCTCGAACTCCGGCGTGATCCAGCGCGACCAGGGCGCCAGCAGGTCGGAGCGCAGCACGAGACCGTTGTCCGTGAGGAACTCGGCGAAGCCCAGCTCCCGCTGGATCAGCGCGATCCTGGCCCGCTCCCAGTCGGGCCCGCTCACGTCCCCGACCACGGTGTCCACGTCCGCGCCCGCCAGCAGCACGCCGGACTCCTCGAACACCTCCCGGACCGCCGCGCAGACCACCGAGCGCGCCACGGACTCCGGCAGCCGCAGCCGCGCCGCCCACTCCGCCGGCGACGGGCCGGCCCAGCCGGGCTGCACCGCCGCGTCCCGCGGGTCGACGCCGCCGCCGGGGAACACGTACATCGACGCGGCGAAGGCCATCGTGGGGACCCGGCGCAGCAGGTACACCTCGAACGGCGCCCGCAGGAGCACCACGGTGCTGGCCAGGCGGGGCTCCACCGGTGCAGCACCCGACGCCGCGAACTGACGGGCCTGCTCGGCGAGGGCGGGTGGCAGACGGAACTCGACCATCAGGCCACACTAGGGCCTTGCTCGTGCCCGGGACGGCCGTGGGTGCGGCGCCGCTCCTTCATCTCGGCCTCGTAGAGGTGCCGGCGGCCCTGGACGAGCTCGTCGCGGGCGGTCCGGTCGAGGTCCTTGAAGGTGGCGTAGTAGTCGTCGTCGAAGTCCTCGACGATCTGGAACGTCCAGTGGCCCGCGATGACGTTGCGGCCCACCAGGTCGGTCTGGATCCGTTCGGCGAGCTTCGGGTGGCCGGCCTCGCGGAAGAGCCTGACGGCCTCGTCCAGCATCAGGTCGGCGTGGCCGATCAGCTGGTGCAGGTCGTAGAGGCGCCCGCGGGCTCGCTCGACGCACTCCAGGGCCTCGCTCAACTTGCCCAGCGCCTCGACGGTGGCGTCGGAGACACCGTCTGGCCTGCGGTGCTGCTCATCTGCTCCCACGACGGTCCGGGTACCCCGCCGAGCACTAGATTGAACGCCATGGCCGACCGCATTCGCTGGGGCATCCTGTCCACCGGCAGCATCGCGAGCACGTTCGTCGAAGACCTGCGCCTGCTGCCCGACGCGGAGGTCGCCGCGGTCGGCTCGCGCACCGCGCAGAGCGCCGAGCGGTTCGCGGCCAGGCACGGGATCCCCCGGGCGCACGGCTCCTGGCAGGCGCTGGCCGACGACCCGGAGGTCGACGCGATCTACGTGGCGACGCCGCACACCGCGCACTACGACGCGACGATGCTGTCGCTCGCGGCGGGCAAGGCGACGCTGACGGAGAAGCCCCTCACGCTCGACGTCGCGTCGTCGGAGGCCCTCGTGGCGACCGCCCGCGAGCGCGGCGTGTTCCTCATGGAGGCGATGTGGATGCGCTGCGTCCCCGCCGTCCGGCGGATGGTCGAGCTCGTCGCGGCCGGCGCGATCGGCGACCCGACCGCCGTGCACGCCGACTTCGGCATGGCCGGTCCGTGGGACGAGTCGCACCGGCTGCTGTCCCGGGCGCTCGGCGGCGGTGCGCTGTTCGATGTCGGGATCTACCCGGTGACGTTCGCGCACCTGTTCCTCGGCGCGCCGTCCAGCGTGCAGGCGTGGGCGCGGATGACCGCGGGCGGTGTCGACGAGAACACCGGCATCCTGCTCGGTTACGACTCCGGCGCGCTCGCCGCGCTGACCTGCTCGCTGGTCGGCGACAGCGCCCGCCGGGCGACCGTGACCGGCACGACCGGCCGCATCGAGGTGGCCCGCGAGTTCTTCCACCCGTCCGGCTTCACGATCTGGCGCGGCGGCGAGGCCGAGACGGTCGACCTGCCGTTCGAGGGTGCCGGCTACCACTTCGAGGCCGCCGAGGTGCACCGCTGCATCCGGGAGGGCCGCACCGAGAGCCCGCTGGTCCCGCTGTCGGAGACGCTGGACATTTTGACGGTTTTGGATGTTGTACGGGTAAAGGTCGGTCTTGACTACTCGAGCTGAACGGGGCCATCCGTTCGTCGTGTCACCATTACCGTGCGCGATATGGCGAAGGAGATCCGGGCCGATCCCGGCGCGCTGAGCGACCTGGCCGACGCGAGCCTGGCCGCGGCCGCGCACCTGGGCGACCACTTCCGCGGCGGCTACCGCGACCTGCCGGTCCCGGCGACGGCGTTCGGCAACCTCGGCGGCGGCGCCGCCCTGCACGGCACCTGCACCATGGTCCTGCGGGACGCCCAGTCCGTGATCAGCGGGCTGGTGGCGGTCCTGGAGGGCGACGCCGAGCGCCTGTGGCGCACCGCGTTCGCGTATCACGAGGCCGACCGCCTCGCCGACCAGCGCATGGGCGGCTCCCGCGGAGCGCCGGCATGACGAACGCGGGGCTGGTCATGGACGCGGTCACCGTCGACGACCTGTGGCGGCTCGAGGCGCGGCCCGCGCTGCTCGACGCGGCGGCCGTGGTGTGGCGGCAGGTGGGGCGGGACGCGGACGCGGCGCGCACGGCGCTCGACACGGCGGCGCGGCGGCTGGTCTGGGCGGGCGACGCGGCCGACAGCTTCCAGTCGCACCGGGGCAGGCTAGGCCGGGACCTGGACGCCGTGACGGGGCTGGCGCCCGAGGTCGCCTACCGGTACGAGGCGATGGCGGCGCTGCTGCGGCGGGGCCAGGACCTGCTCGACGACGCGTGGCGGGCGATCGCCGCCGTGCCGCACCGGCGAGGGCTGGACGGGGTCACGTTCAGCCCGGCGGATCCGGTGCAGGCCACCGCGGTCGGGCGGGCCGTCACCGAGGCCGCGACGATCCGGTCGGAGATCGCGCAGGCGCTGGTCGTGCACGACGCCGCGCTTCGATCGGCACGACCGCGGTGGGCGGCGGTGGCGGCCGGTTGGAGCGAGATCGCGGCGGGGCGCGTCGAGGGCTGGCTGGCGGCGGCCGAGGCGTCACACGCCGTCGACGTGATCGTGGCCGGCAGCGTCGTGGTGGACGCCGGCGCCGGCGACGACGTCGTGACGGTGCGCACCGAGGCCGACGGCAGCAGGATCGTGCTGGTCGGCGGGGTGCCGGTGCGCGTGCCGGCGGGTGCGCGGCTGGTCGTGCGGGCCGGGTCGGGCGACGACACCGTCCGCGTGGAGGGCGGCGGCGCGGTCACCGTGCTCGGCGGCTCTGGCGACGACACGCTGGAGGGCGGTGCCGGCGACGACACGCTGCTCGCCGGCGCGGGAGCGGACACGGTGCGCGCGGGCGACGGCGACGACCTGGTGAGCCTGGGACCGTGGCGGGGCGGCGACCAAAAGGCCGAGACGGCCGCGCTCGGCGGCGGCGACGACCGGCTCTGGGGCAGCGGCGGCGTGGCGCGCGTCGACGGCGGCGACGGCGACGACCTGCTCTTCGGCGGCGACGGCGACGACGTGATCAGTGCCGGGGCCGGCGCGGACACCGTCGACGGCGGCGCCGGCGAGGACCGGCTGGCCGGCAACGGCGGCGACGACACGCTCTTCGGCGGCGACTCCGGCGACCACCTCGACGGCGGGGCGGGCGACGACCGGCTCGACGGCGGCGAGGGCGCGGACGTGCTCTACGGGCTCTCCGGCCGGGACATCCTGACCGGCGGCGCCGGCGGCGACTACCTGGAGGGCGGCACCGGCGACGACGTCCTCGACGGTGGCGACGGCCGGGACGTGCTGTCCGGCGGGCAGGGCGACGACACGCTGACCGGCGGGGCGGGCGACGACGTCGTCTACTCCGGTGCCGGCGCCGACGCCGTGCGCGGCGGTGAGGGCGACGACCTGCTCTACGGCCAGGGCGACGACCGGGCCGCCGGGGTCGAGCACATGACCGGGGTCGCGACGGCCATGGACGCGTTCATCCGGATCGACGGCGACGCGGAGTTCGCCGAGCGGGTCCGGACGGACCTGGACCTGCTCGCCGCCTCCCCCGCCGGCCGGCAGATGCTGGCCGCGCTGCAGGCGACCGCGGTGCCGATCACCATCCGGCCGGTGGCGGACGACAACGGCTACGCCGCCGCGGGGCCGTGGCCGGTGATCCGCTACAACCCGGCGTGGGGTGCCCTGCAGGACGGCCGCCCGCCGCTGTCGACGCTGTTCCACGAGCTGGCGCACGTGTACGACTTCACGCACGGGACGGCCGACGAGCACCCGTACAACGGCGCCAGCGGACGCGACGTGGACGGTCTGGGCAACCCGGTGCTCAACCTCGAACGGCAGGCGACCGGGCTGCCCATCGACGATGACGGCGACCCCGCGACCGCCAACCGCATCGACCCGCGGCACCCGATCGAGCTCACCGAGAACGGCCTGCGCACCGAGATGCGCCTGCCGCTCCGGGACACGTACGGCCGCCCCTAGGGCCTATGGGGCTCAGAACATCCAGCGGGAGATCGCGTAGGCGAGGACGGCGATGGCTCCCGCGGCCGGGAAGGTGAGGACCCAGGCGACCAGGATGTTGCCGGCCACGCTCCACCGGACCGCGGAGAGCCGCTTCGTCGCGCCGACGCCCATGATCGCCGAGGTGATCGTGTGGGTCGTCGAGATCGGCACGCCGAGCCACGAGGTGGTGAAGAGCACGCCCGAGGCGACGGTCTCGGCGGCGAAGCCCTGCGGCGGGTCGAGGTCGATGACCTTGCGGCCCAGGGTGCGGATGATCCGCCAGCCGCCGGAGTACGTGCCGAGCGCCAGCATCGTGGAGGAGGTCCAGAACACCCACTCGGGGATGTGGCTGGTGTTGTCCTGGTAGCCGCCGGCGTACAGGGCGAGGACGACGATGCCCATGGTCTTCGCGGCGTCCTGCATGCCGTGGCCGACCGACATCGCCGCGGCCGAGGCGGTCTGCGCGTAGCGGAAGCCCTTGTTGAGCTTGCGGGGGTTGCCGTTCCGGAAGATCCACATGATGGCGATCATCGCGACGCCGCCGAGCGTGAAGCCGACCAGCGGCGAGGCCACCATCGGGATGACGACCTTCTCCACGATGCCGCCCCACAGGACGGTGGCGTCGTCGACGCCGAAGAGCATCGCGCCGAGCGAGGCGCCGACCAGGCCGCCGACCAGAGCGTGCGACGAGGAGGAGGGGATCCCGAAGTACCAGGTGATGAGGTTCCACGCGATGGCGCCGACGACGCCGGCGAACACGATGCCGAGGCCGCTCATCCCGCTCGGCGGGTGGATGATGCCGCTGCCGACGGTCTTGGCGACCTGGCCGCCGAGGTGCGCGCCGGCGAAGTTGCCGAGCGCGGCCATGATCAGGCCCGTGCGCGGGCTGAGCGCGCGGGTGGAGACTGAGGTCGCGATCGCGTTGGCCGCGTCGTGGAACCCGTTGGTGTAGTCGAACACCAGTGCCACGAGAATGACGGCCAGCACCGCGATGAGCTGCGCGCTGATGTCACGACTCCTTGACGACGATGGTCTCGACGGTGTTGGCCACGTGCTCGAAGGCGTCGCACGCGGCCTCGAGCTCGTCGACGACCTCCTTCATCTTGAGCACGGTGAGCGCGTCGTACTCACCGGAGAAGAGCCGCACGAGCAGCATGCGGTAGGCGTTGTCGCCCTCGTTCTCCAGGCGGTTGCACTCGACCCAGTACTCCTCGAGGTTCTTCATCGTCTTCAGCCGCGGCATGGCGTCGGCGGTGAGGCGGGCCTGCTGGTCGAGGACCTTGACGATCTCGTGCAGCTCGCGGGGCAGCGACGGCAGCTTGGTGAGGCCGTACAGGTACAGCAGGCTGCCGACCGCCTCGAGGTGGTCCATCACGTCGTCGAGCAGCGAGCCGAGCCGGTAGATGTCCTCCCGGTCGAACGGCGTGATGAAGCTGGAGTTGATCTTCTTGTACAGCTCGTGCGTGATGGCGTCGCTGTCGTGCTCGACCTCGACCAGTCGCTCGCTGACCGTCTGCACGTCGACACCCGGGAGCGCGAGCTCGGAGAGCAGCTCCGTGCCCTTCACCAGGTTCCCCGCCGCACGGGTGAAGAAGTCGTAGAACGAATCGTCGCTGGGACGCAGCCTCAAACGCACAGCCTGACCTCGAGACGTGAACGAAATCCGCGAGGGCCGGTTGGTCCTCGGCGGGAATGCTAGATCCCGCCACTGAGCTCGGCAGAACCGCAGTCCTGTGACCTTGTGCAGTTCATCTTCCGTTCAGCATTTGTTCATCTTGTACGGCCAGCCGCCGGGGCTCGGCCCGATGCTTTCGCTCGCGATCGACCGGTTTGCGGAGAAACCTTGCGAGTTGGGCCCTGTGACGGCTGGCGATGAGGTCGGCGCCCGCGGCGCGCAGCTCCTGCCAGAACGCCGTGCGGACGTGCCGCGGCTCCTCGGGGACGCCGACGAACCGGATCCGGCGGCCGCCGGCGTGCGCGGCGGCGACCAGCGACCGCAGGATGTGCCGCGCCTCCGCGGGGAACTCGGGCCACTCCTCCTGCGGGTCCCAGCCGATCCGCGCGCCGAGCGCCTCGGTGACCAGCGGCGCGACCGTGACGGGCAGGCCGCCGGGCTCCAGGTCGCTGAAGCGGCCCTCCAGGAACGCGAACCGCTCGTAGGCGCCGAGCAGGTCGGCGCGGGACCAGTACGGGCCGGTGAGCACGACGGTGATCGCGCCGGGCACGACGCGGCCGCCGAGGAACGTGGTGAGCAGCTCGGCGCGCGGGCGCAGGAGGAGGTCGAGGGCCTCGTACTCCGGGCGGGCGGCCTGCAGCAGCAGCGCGGCCCGCTGCTGCGGCGCCGTCATGCGCGGCGGCGGACCCGGCTCCGGGTCGGCGTGGACGAGCAGCAGGAACGGCTCGGCGCGGCGCGGGTGGACCCGGCCGAGCGGGCTCTCGTCGACCAGCGCCGCGAGGGGCTCCAGGACGGCCTGCTCGAAGGTCGGCGCCGGCTCGCCGTCGGGCATGGCGCAGTCCAGGCGCAGGACCGGCGGCGCGGTGTCGGTGTCGAGCCGGACGGCCACCTCGACGCCCGCGAAGCCGGCGCGGACGGCGGCCGCGACGGGGTCGGCGGGGCCGTCGACCGCCACGAGAAGGCCGTCGGCGAGGTACGGCCGGCCGCGCCGCGCCCGCGCCGCGGCCAGTGCGCCCATCGCCGCGAGGCCCACCATGCCGCTGGCGACCGTGGCAAGACCATTGCTCATCCCTAAATGGTATGTAACACGCATATCGCCCGGGTGGGAAACGCCCTGCTTGAATGGGTGTCGTGGTGGATCAGTTCAGCGCGCACCGTGACCATCTCTTCGGCGTGGCGTACCGGATGCTCGGCAGCCGGGCCGATGCCGAGGACGTCGTGCAGGACGCCTGGCTGCGGTACGCCGGGGCGGACACCTCCGGGGTCACCGACCTGCGGGCCTGGCTGACCACCGTCACCGGACGGCTGTGCCTCGACCAGCTGCGGGCCGCGAAGGTGCGCCGGGAGGCCTACGTGGGGCCGTGGCTGCCTTCGCCATTGGTGGAGCGTCTCCCCGACCCGTCGCAGGTCGACCCGGGCGAGCGGGTGTCCTTCCGGGACAGCGTGAGCATCGCGCTGCTGATGGTGCTCGACGCCCTGACCCCCGAGCAGCGGGTGGCGTTCGTGCTGCACGACGTGTTCGCGGTGCCGTTCGCGGAGGTGGCGGCGACCCTCGGTACAACACCCGAGAACGCCAGGCAGTTGGCCTCCCGCGCGCGGAAGGCGGTCGCCGACGGGGAGCGCCGCCACACGACGGACCGGGCGCTGCAGGCTTCGGTGCTGGCCGCCTTCACCGCCGCAGCGGCCGGCGGGGACATGGACGCGCTGCTCAAGCTGCTCGCCCCGGACGTCGTCGCGATCGGCGACGGCGGTGGCGTGGTGTCCGCGGCCCGGCGGCCGATCCTCGGGGCCTCCGCCGTGGCGCGCTTCGTGCTCGGGCTCATCGGCAGGAACGCCGACGCTTCACTGGAGGTGGCGCTCGTCAACGGCGACCCGGGGCTCGTGGTCCGCTTCGGTGATGCCGCCGCCGTCGCCTGCCTGTCGATCAGCCCTTCGGGCCTCGTGACCGCGCTCTACAACCAGCTCAACCCCGCGAAGCTGTCACTGGACGAGGTCTAGCCAGTCGCGGTACTTGTCGCCGAACGGCTCGATGCGCTGCGAGACGGCGCCGAAGAGCCAATCGGCGCTGGCCTGCGCCTCGGCGATCACGTCGGCCGGGTAGGCGTACCTGACCTGGTGCGCGGCGAACTCGTCCTCGTCGAGCAGCTCGACCGCGCCCGTGCGCCGGCGCCGGACGTCGAGGTCCAGGTCGATCATTGTGACCTCCGTCTCCTCCACCCAATGGGGGACGGTGGTGATGTCGCAGTAGATCTCGGTGCGGTGCGGTGCCGCGTTGAAGCACGCGGTCCACCAGGCCTGGCGCGGGAAGAGCAGCACGTGCGGCGCCTCGACCGGGCCGGTCCTCGTCGGTCCGCGGTGCACGATCGTGCCGGTGTCGGCGCCGACCCAGATGCCGTGGTCGTCCTCGCCGAGGATCCTGGTCTCGTAGTTCCAGTGCAGTGAACCGTCGAACTTGCGGTAGACCACCTTTGGCATGCGCCCACAGTACTGATCGTGTTGGTGCCCGCGGGTTTCTGTCGTACCGAGGCGGTAGCTTCTTGGTCGTGACTGCCACGCTTGCGACCGCTGATCTGCTTTCCGCTGCCGTCGGTGCCGTGCCCGGCGGCATGGAGCGGCCGGGGCAGCAGCAGATGGCCGAGGCGATCGCCGCGGCCGTCTCGAGTGAGGAGCATCTGCTCGTCCAGGCCGGCACCGGCACCGGCAAGTCCCTGGCCTATCTCGTGCCGTCCCTGCTGGTCGACGGCCCCGTCGTGGTGTCCACCGCCACCCTCGCGCTGCAGTCGCAGCTCGTCGACCACGACCTGCCCCGGCTCGCCGACGCGGTGGAGCCGCTGCTGCGCCGGCGCCCGACCTTCGCCGTGCTCAAGGGCCGGCACCACTATGTCTGCCTGGCGCGGCTGGAGGGCACCTCCGCCGACGAGCCCGACGACGCGCTCTTCGACGTCGGCGAGGCCCGGCCGACCCGCTGGCTCGGCGAGGCGGGGCGGATCGGCAAGCACATCGAGCGCCTCCGCGACTGGGCGATGGAGACCGAGACCGGCGACCGCGACGAGCTCGACCCGGGCGTCGACGACTCCGCATGGAAGCTGGTCTCGATGCCCGCCCGCGAGTGCGTCGGGGCGGCCCGCTGCCCCTATGGGTCGGAGTGCTTCGCCGAGGCCTCCCGCGCCCGCGCCCGCGAGGCCGACATCGTCGTCACCAACCACAGCCTCCTCGCCGTCGACATGCTCAGCGGCCGCATGATCATCCCGCCGCACAAGCTCCTCGTCGTCGACGAGGCGCACGAGCTCGCCGACCGGGTCAGCTCCGCCTCGCAGGCCGAGCTGACCCCCGAGCTGCTGGAGCGCGCCGCCCGCCGCTGCCGCCCCTATGTCGACGACGACGTCGCCGACCGGCTCATGGAGGCCGGCGACACGCTCACCGTCGCGCTCGCCGACGCCCCCGCGGGCCGCATCACCGACGGCCTGCCCACCACCCTCGGCGAGGCGCTCACGCTCCTCGACGGCGGCGGCCGCAAGGCGGTCGACGCGATCGGCGAGGTCAAGGCCGACGACGCCGACCCCGTCCGCAAGCAGCAGGCCAAGACCATGGTCGCCGACCTCACCAAGATCGCCCAGCGCATCCTCTCCGACTCCGAGCACGACGTCACCTGGATCGAGCGCGACGACCGCGGCCGCCGCGCGGTGGTCGTCGCCCCCCTCTCGGTCGCCGGCACGCTCAACACGCACCTGTTCCACGAGCGCACCGTCGTCGCGACCTCGGCCACCCTGGCGCTCGGCGGGCAGTTCGACACCGTGGCCCGCTCGCTCGGCCTGCCTGTCACGGCCCCGGCGCCGGTCCCGGCTCAGCCCTCGTCGCCGGGGGCCGCCGCCCGCGACGCGGTCATGCGCGCCTCCGCCGCCCGCGACGAGGCCGACCTGGCGTGGAGCTCGCTCGACGTGGGCTCCCCGTTCGACTATGCCAAGCAGGGCATCCTCTATGTCGCCGCGCACCTGCCCCGCCCGCAGACCTCCGGCCTGTCCGAGCCGGCGGCCGACGAGATGGTCGAGCTCGTCCAGTCCCTGGGCGGCCGCGCCCTCGGCCTCTTCTCCTCCCGCAAGGCCGCCGAGCGCGCCGCCGAGGTCCTCCGCGCCCGCGCCCCCGGCATCACGATCCTCCTGCAGGGCGAGGAGGCGCTGCCGATCCTCGTCCGCAAGTTCCGCACCGACCGCAACAGCTGCCTGCTCGGCGTCATGTCCCTCTGGCAGGGCGTCGACGTGCCAGGCGACGCCTGCCAGCTCGTCATCATCGACCGCCTCCCCTTCCCCCGCCCCGACGAGCCCCTCGCCGCCGCCCGCTCCGCCGCCGTCGACTCCGCCGGCGGCTCGGGCTTCGCCGCCGTCAGCGTCCCGATCGCCGCGGTCCGCCTGGCCCAGGGCGTCGGCCGCCTGATCCGAGCCCGCACCGACAAGGGCGTCGTGGCCGTCCTCGACTCCCGCCTGGAGACGGCCCGCGGCTACGGCCCTTACCTGCGCGCCTCCCTCCCCCCGTTCTGGTACACCACAAAGCCCGACGTCGTCCGCGCCGCCCTCCGCCGCCTGTCCACCACCTGACGCACCCTCTCCACCCTCGCCCTCTCGCGGACCGCACCCCCTCCGCCAGTCCCCACCCACCCCCGACAGCGGTCACGTCCGCCACCGCACCGAACCTGCCCTACCGCTCCGCCCACCACCTGGCTGCCCGCTCCGCCCTCTCGGACCGCGCCGCCTCAGCCGGTCGCCAACCCACGAACAGCTCACACCACCCCAACAGCAATCACGTCCGCCACTGCACCGAACCTGCCCTACCGCTCCATCCACCACCTGACCGCCCGCCCCGCCCCCTCTCAGACCGCACCGCCTCAACCGGTCGCCAACCCACGAACAGCTCACACCACCCCAACAGCAATCACGTCCGCCACCGCACCGGTACTGCTTCGTTTCCGGATCGGCCCACGTCCCCGCCGACTGCCGTCCAACCGTCGCCGCTGCCGCCGCACCCTCGACGCGCCCTCGACGCGCCCTCGACGCACCAGCCGAGCCCAACAAACCCAGCCCACCGCACGACACCCACCACTGGCCAACACCGCCGTGCCGACCGGCACAACGCTGATCGAAACGGCCGCCATCCGCCGCCTGACCACCCGCTCCGGGCCTGACCAGCACTGGGACCGGACCGCCTTCGTCGGCCGCCAGTCACACAACCAGTCCCACCGCCAGACTCCCGACAGCAGTCACATCCGCCGCCGCGCCGGACCTGCCTCGCATCCCCGCTCGACCCACGTCCCCGCCGGCTACCGTCCAACCGTCGCCGCTGCCGCCGCACCGCTCGACACACCAGCCGAGCCCAACAACCCAGCCCACCGCACGACACCCACCACCGGCGTGCCGACCCGATACAGCGCCGATCGAAACAGTCGCCATCCGCCGCCTGACCGCCGCTCCAGGCCTCACCAGCACTGGGACCAGACCGCCTCCGTAGGCCGCCGCCAGTCCCACCGCCAGACTCCCGACAGCGGTCACGTCCGCCACCGTGCCGGAACTGCCTCGCATCCCGGATCGGCCCACGTCCCCGCCGACTGCCGTCCAACCATCGCCGCTGCCGCCGCACCGCTCCACACACCAGCCGCGCCCAACAACCCAGCCCACCGCACGACACCCACCACCGGCGTACCGACCCGATACAGCGCCGATCGAAACAGTCGCCATCCGCCGCCTGACCGCCGCTCCAGGCCTCACCAGCACTGGGACCAGACCGCCTCCGTAGGCCGCCGCCAGTCCCACCACCAGACTCCCGACAGCAGTCACGTCCGTCACCCCGCCGGAACTGCCTCGCATCCCGGATCGGCCCACGTCCCCGCCGGCTACCGTCCAACCATCGCCGCTGCCGCCGCACCGCTCGACACCCGCAGAGCCCATTGCACGACACCCACCACCGGCCAGCACCGCCGTGCCAACCCGATACAGCGCCGATCGAAACGGCCGCCATCCGCTGCCTGACCGCCGCTCCGGGCCTGAACAGCACTGAGACCGGACCGCCTTCGTCGGCCGCCAGCCCCACAAACAGGCCCACCGCCGGACTCCCGGCAGCGGTCACGTCCGCCGCACCGCCGGACCTGCCTCGCATCCCGGATCGGCCCACGTCCGCGCCGGCTGTCGTCCAACCATCGCCGCTGCCGTCACGCCGCTCGACACACCAGTCGGGCCAACAAGCCCAGCCCACCGCGCGGCACCCACCACCGGCCAACACCACTGCCCGGTCCAGCGGCACCGCCCACCGCACCTCAGCCCGTCACCGGCCAGCACCGCGCCGTGCCGACCGACACAATGCCGATCGAAACGATTGTCATCCGCCGCCTGGCTGCCCGCTCAGCCTGGCCCCGCTCGGGCCGCGCCGACTTCGTGGGTCACCAGGCCCCCACAACTCCGTCCGCCTTCTGAACGTCTGCTCCGCCCCGACGTCCTCGCAGACCGCACCAACTTCACTCACCGCTGGCCCACGCGCTCGCAGTGGCCTTCTCCTGTGGCTGGTTGATCCATGGACAGGGCTGGCTGTCGGCGCGGCCGGGGCTGGACTTCGATCACCACGTCGACCGGCGTCACCTCGCTGTGGGTGGAGTGCCACCCGGTTGGTGCGCCGGCCTGGTTCGAAGGGCAGGCCTGGCCGGTGGCACGAGCAGGGTCAATCTGCGGAGATGATGACCGAGTCGGGGGGTGGTTCGTGGCGGTGTTGGACCAGGTGGCGGATGCCGGTGTTGAGGACGGCTACCAGGGGGACGGCCACCAGGGCGCCGATGATGCCGGCCAGGACGACGCCGGTGGAGATGGCGACGATGACGGCCAAGGGGTGGACGGAGACGGCGCGGCCCATGATGAGGGGCTGGAGGACGTGGCCTTCGAGTTGTTGGACGGCGATGACGCCGATGAGGACGACCAGGGCGCTGATCGGGCCTTCGTCGACGAGGGCGACGAGGACGGCCACGGCGCCTGAGACGGTGGCGCCGACGATGGGGACGAAGGCGGCCAGGAACACCATTGTCGCCAGGGGGAACCAGAAGTCCACGTCGATGATGACCAGGAGCAGGCCGATGCCGAGGGCGTCGATGAAGGCGACCAGCACCGTCGCGCGGACGTAGGCGACGAGGGTGTGCCAGGCGGCCTCGCCGGCGCGGCGGATGGGGTCGCGGGCGGGGGTGGGCAGGACGCCGGTGAGGAAGAGCCAGATGCGGTGTCCGTCGCGCATGAAGAAGAACGTGACGAAGAGCACCAGCAGGAGCAGCGCGAAGAACTCGATGGTGGCGGTGGCGGTGGAGACGGCGCTGTCGGTGAGGCTGCCGCGGTTGTCCTTGAGCCAGTTGGTGGCGGCGTCGAAGGTGGCGTCGAGCTGGCTGCCGTTGAGGTGCAGCGGGCCGGTGGTGAGCCAGTCCTGGATCTGGTTGACGCCGGCCGAGGCCTTGTCGGCCAGGTTGGGGAAGCCGTCGACGAACTCGGTGATGACCAGCGTGAGCACGCCCGCGACGGCGGCGAGGCCGGTGACGAGCACCAGGAACGCGGCCAGGGACGGCGGGAGCTTCACGCGGCGGCGCAGGAACTCCATCATCGGCGCGAGCAGGGCGGACAGCAGCAGGGCGATGCTCAGCGGGATGAGCACCGTGTCGAGCCGGCTGACCAGCCAGAGCAGGACCGCGAGGGCCGCCACGAGGACCAGCAGGCGCCACGACCAGGCGGCGGCGAGCCGCAGGCCACGCGGGATCTCGGCGTCGTCGCGGCTCATCGTCGACGAGTGGATCACGTCGAGCTCGACCGGCGGTGGAGGCGGCAGCACCTCGGCCTCAGCCACTTCCGCGGCGATCGCCTCGCGTTCGAGGCGGGCGTTTTCGAGACGCTGCTCGTACGCCCGCCGGAGATTGGCGCGCACCTGATCGAACCGGCCCACGAAACCCCCTGTGACTGCCTGCGAACCGACCGGACGCTTCACCGTAGTCCGGGTCCCGCGGCGATCGCACGTACCCAGGCGGTAGCGTCGCAACCGTGACAGCCCAGCCAGCCGCCGGTTACCCGCCGGCCACCACCCCGCCCGTCGTGTCCGATGTGGAAGGGGGCCTGCCGATCCGGTTGCTGCACGACCGGGTCCTCGTCCGGCTCGAAGGGGCCGAGGGCGAGCGCCGGCACGCGTCCGGCATCGTGATCCCGGCCACGGCGTCGGTGGGGCGGCGCCTGTCGTGGGCCACGGCCGTCGGGGTGGGGCCCAGCGTACGGTCGATCGTGGCCGGCGACAGGGTGCTGTTCGACCCGGAGGACCGCTCCGAGGTGGAGCTGCAGGGCCGCGACTACGTGCTGCTGCGCGAGCGGGACGTGCACGCCGTCGCGGCGCGGCGGGTCGAGCCGGACTCGACGGGGCTCTATCTGTAGGTGTACGGGTAGGGGTATCCGGCGTACATCGGCGGCGGGGGCGGAGGCGGCACGACGACCGGGACGGGCACGACCGGGGTGGGCGGAGCGGCGAGCACCCGGACCATCCCATCCGGGAAGGTGATGTGGTACCTGCTGCCGTCCCACACCGCCAGGGGCGCCTGCGGATCGCGCCCGACGAAGACCTGCCGGTAGGCGGCGAGCGCCGTCAGCAGCTGGCGTTCCTCGGCGAGGGCCTCCATCCGGCGGGCCGGCGTGTTGTCCAGGCCGCGGCGCATGCCGTCGCGGAGCAGGGCGAGCTTCGTCGCGTCGAACTGGAAGGCTTTCATCGCCTTGGCACCCGGGTCGCCGGCGACCCGCTTGGCCCACCGGCGGGCGGACAGCCGCCTGCCGAGCGTGCCGAGCGACGCCACCTCCGGCGGGGAGAACCAGCCGGCCCGCGCGTACTCGGTGAGCATCCGCTCGGTCAGCCTGCCCTCGGCCGCGCGCTGCCACAGCGCGAAGCCGACCATGCAGAGGAAGATCGGCATCATGACGGAGAAGTAGCCGTACAGCAGGATGATCGGCTTCGCGGCGGCGATCACCGACATGAGGTTCCACGAGCCGTGCAGCAGCATCGCGAGCAGCAGGCCGGCGAGGGGTGCGAGCCACTTGACCGCCTTCGTCGAGCTGCGCGACGCGGTGCCGAGCCCGATCGCGGTCATCGACGTGAAGAGCGGATGCGCGAACCCGGTCATCAGGATGCGCACGATGAAGATGCCGACGAGCGCCGCCGCGCCCTTCACCGCGCCGCCCTGCTCGGCGGTGTCGGCGTAGCCCTTGTACCCGAGGTACAGGATGTTCTCCACCATCGCGAACCCGGTCGCGGACAGCCCGCAGTAGACGATGCCGTCGATCAGGCCGGAGAACGCCCGGGGGCGGCGCCACAGCAGCAGGACCGGCCCGAGGGCCTTCATGCTCTCCTCGATGAACGGCGCGACCACGACCGCCACGATCGCGTCCGACAGGCCGAGCTTGTCGGCGAGGACCCCGCCGGCGGTGTTGACCACGAGCGCGACGCCGGTGGCCACGCAGGCGCCCCAGCCGAAGACGAAGACGAGATAGCGGACGGGCTCCGGCTCGTACCGGTCGAGCCACAGGAAACAGGAGACCAGCAGCGGCACCGGGATGACGGCCGCGCCGACGCCGATGACGAGGGCGGTCCATCCGCCGCTGAAGCCGAAGAACGCCAGCAGCGCGACGCCGCACGCCGCGATGCCGCCCATGACGCCGATGAGCGTCCAGAGGCGGCGGCGGTCGGAGCGCTTGGCGGGCGGCGCGGCGGCCAGGGCGAGGGCCGCGGTCGGGTAGCGCTGCTCGCCGGTGTCGGGGGCGGCGTCCTCCGTCACGTTGGGCACGACGTCGGCGCCGGCCGCGTCCCACCCCTGCGGCGCGGCCATACCGGCGGCCTGCCCGGCCGTTCCACCAAGATCTCCGCCCGAAGCACCGCCCGAAGCACCGCCGGAAGCACCGGTCGATGCGTCGGGCCCCTTGTCCAGGGCGACCGGCTCGCCGCTGGACGGGACCGGACCGCCGCTCAACGGGGCAGGTGCGGGGATCGGAGCTGCCCAGGGTGACCGTTCCTCGGGCGCGGCAGAGGCGGCCGCTGGTCGTACATCACCCGACGACGGCGACAAGGTGGCGTCACGGTTACCCGGATCCTGAGGCGTCCCAGTCGGCGGGAGATCGGTCATGGGCCAACCATATCCGCGCTACGGTGAGACCAGGTCATGAGTGCCAGCGCTAAAGCCCCGGCTTGCTGGCCGGCAACCCTCGCGTTCGCGGCGGGGTGCCCCGGGTGATGACACGGTCCGGCACGCGGTGTGTCCGGGCAAGCGCGAGCGGAGGACTCTGCCATGTCCACGATCCTGTCCCCCGGTGACGTGAAGCTGCGCGACGGCCGCAGCGTCGACTTCGCCAACCTCGACATCGCCGCGACCGCCCCGTGCCTGCGGGTGGTCGCCGACGCGGTCGCCGAGCTCCTGCCGTTCTACGGCAGCGTCCACCGCGGCGCCGGCGCGCTCTCGGAGCGGTGCACGCGGGAGTACGAGCAGGCCAGAGAGACCGTCGCGGACTTCATCGGCTGCCGCGACGGCGACACGGTCGTCTTCACCCGCAACACCACCGACGCCCTGAACCTGCTGGCCAGGGCGGTGCCCGAGGGCACGACGGTGCTCACGTTCGACGGGGAGCACCACGCCAACCTGCTGCCGTGGCAGCGGAGCCTCCACCTGGACGCGCCGCGCTCGCCGCAGGAGGCGGTGGAATCGCTGGAGTGGGCGCTGCGCCGGCAGCCGTGCGGCCTGGTCAGCGTCACGGCGGCGAGCAACGTGACCGGCGAGGTGTGGCCAGTGGCGGCGCTCGCCGAGGTGGCGCACCGCTACGGGGCCCGGCTGGCGGTCGACGCGGCGCAGCTCGCCCCGCACGCCCCGGTCGACCTGACCGCACTGGGCGCCGACTACGTGGCGTTCTCCGGGCACAAGGTCTACGCGCCGTTCGGGGCCGGGGTGCTGGCCGGACGGGCGGACTGGCTGGACGCCGCCGAGCCGTACCTGGCCGGGGGCGGCGCGAGCGCCAGCGTCGGCGACGACCTCGACGTCCGGTGGGCGACCGGGCCGGCGCGGCACGAGGCCGGCACGCCCAACCTGCTCGGCGCCGTCGCGATCGCGGCCGCGTGCCGGGCGCTCGCCGCCGCCGACCACTCCGCGGAGCGGGCCCTGGTGGCACGGCTGCGGGCGGGCTTGGCGCGGCTGCCGCACGTGGAGGAGCTGCGGCTGTTCGAGGCGGACGCGGAGCGGGTCGGCATCGTGTCGTTCGCGGTGCTGGGCGAGGACCCCGGCGCGCTGGCCACGACGCTCGGCCGGGACCACGGGATCGGGGTGCGGACGGGGCTGTTCTGCGCGCATCCGCTGACCCGGCGGCTGCTGTCGGAAGCGACGGCCAGGATCGCCCCGTCGGCGCCGGTGCCGCCCCAGGCGGTGCGGGCCAGCTTCGGCCTCGGCACCACGGAGGCCCACATCGACCGCCTCCTGGAAGCCCTGCGCCGCTGAGCCACCAGGCCCGCCGCCGCGGTCCCGCGGTACCGACGGCCCGCCGTCACGACCCGGCGGTGGTGCGGTCCAACACGACGGAAGGGGTGAGGTCGGCGATGGTCAGCGCGCCCTCGGCGACCTCGTCCCAGGTCAGCGGGGCCGAGACCGTCGGCAGGGCACCCGCGCGCAACGAGAACGGCGCGACCGTCGTCTTGAAGGCGTTGTTCTGACTCCAGTCGATGAAGACCTTCCCCGGGCGGAGCTGCTTCGCCATCCGGGCCACGATCAGGTCGGGCCGGAGGCGGGCGAGCTCCTCGGCGACGTCCTTGACGTACGCGCTGATCTCGTCGGCGGTCTCCTCGCCGGACAGCTCGGCGGTCAGCTGCATGCCCTTGCGGCCGGAGGTCTTGGCGGCGGGCTCCAGGCCGTCGGCGGCGAGCCGGTCCCGGACCAGCAGGGCCACCTCGTAACAGTCGGCGAGCGTGGCCGGCGGGCCGGGGTCGAGGTCGATGACGAGCAGGTCGGGGTTGAGCGGCGAGCCGTCGGCGGCGACGCGCCACTGCGGGGTGTGCAGCTCGAGCGCGGCGAGATTCGCCAGCCAGACCAGCGTAGCCAGCTCCTCGACGACGATGAAGTCGATGGTCTCGCGGCCGCGGCTGGAGCCGGGCACCGGCAGCCGGACGGTGCGGACCCAGTCGGGCGTGCCGGCCGGCGCGTTCTTCTCGAAGAAGCTGATGCCGTCGACCCCGTTGGGGTAGCGGATGCGGGTCAGGGGCCGGCCGGTGAGGTGCGGCAGGAGGACCGGTGCGATGCGGGTGTAGTAGTCGATGACCTCGCCCTTGGTATAGCCGACCTGCGGGTACAGGACCTTGTCGAGGTTGGTCAGGTCGAGGTGCCGCCCCTCGACCTCGACCCGGACCTTGTCAGGCATCGACGCCGCCCGAAGCAGCGACGTCCGCAGGGGTGAGGTCGGGCCGCAGGCGCAGGAAGCGGGGGAAGCGGAGCCGCCCGTCGCGCGTACGGTGGCTGAACTTCACCTCCACCACCAGCGTCGGCGTGACCCAGGTCGCGCCGCGGGCGTCCTCGCGGGGCACGGTGCCGGCGAAGGGCGGCTGCGGCACCGACAGGTCACGCAGCGCGTCCAGCAGTGCGCGCTCGGCCGCGTTGGAGATCCCCCCGCCGACCCGGCCGCTGAAGGCGAGCAGCCCACCGGCCGCCGGCACCCCGACGAGCAGGGCGCCGAGGGCGCGCTTGCCGGGCCGCCAGCCGCCGACGACGAACTCGCAGCTCTCCTCCAGCTTGACCTTCACCCAGTCCGGCGAGCGGAGGCCGGGGTGGTAGTGCGATCCGGCCCGCTTCGCCACCACGCCTTCGAGGGCGTTGTTGCGGCTGGCGGCGACGGTCGCCGGGCCGTCGTCGAAGCACGGCGGGATCACCGCCCGCGCCCCCAGCGCGAGCCCTTCGAGGATGCGTCGGCGGCTGGTGTACGGCGATGCGAGCACATCCTTGCCCGCGGCCCTCAGCACGTCGAACGCCAGGTAGGACACGGGCAACGCGACCGCCAGCCGCGCGGCCCGGGCCGGCTCGCGCACGTGCATCCGCTCGGCCAGCAGCTGGAAGGACGGCCGGCCGGCCTCGTCCATGGTGACGACCTCACCGTCGAGGACGGTGTCGTCGAGGCCCTCGCCGATCGCCGCGAGCTCCGGATAGGCGGCGGTCACCTCGACCCCGCTGCGCGCGTAGAGGCGGGTGACGCCGGCGGTGACGACGGCGATCGCCCGGATGCCGTCCCACTTGAACTCATACGACCAGCCCGGCCCGGTCGGAAGCGGGCCGGTCGAGGCGAGCATCGGTGCGGGCGGCCCGGTCCCCATCACCCCACGATAGTTCGCCGCCGACTTCCTCGCGTGGAGGTCGATTCGATGCGAAGCTGGTGTTCCGAGGTCAACACGCTGCGGAAAGGGATCCCCTAATGCGCGCGATCTGGAAAGGCGCGGTCTCCTTCGGGCTCGTGTCGATCGCCGTCCGGCTGTATTCGGCGACGGAAGAGAAGGACATCCGCTTCAACCAGGTGCACCGCGACGACGGCGGCCGGATCAAGTACAAGCGGGTGTGCTCGATCGACGGCGAGGAGGTCGCGTATGACGACATCGCCAAGGGGTACGACCTCGGCGGCGGCGAGATGGTGATCCTCACCGACGAGGACTTCGCCGACCTGCCCCTGACCACGAGCAGGGCGATCGAGGTGCTGGAGTTCGTGCCGGCCGAGCAGGTCGACCCGATCCTCTACAACAAGGCGTACTACCTGGAGCCGGACAAGACGGCCGCGAAGCCCTACGCGCTGCTGCGCGACGCGCTCACCAACACGGAGCGGGTCGCGATCGTCAAGGTCGCGCTGCGGCAGCGGGAGCAGCTGGCGACGCTGCGGGTCCGCGAGGACGTGCTGGTCCTCAACACGATGCTGTGGCCCGACGAGATCCGGGCCGCGAAGTTCGACATCCTCGACGAGGACGTGTCGGCGCGCCCGGCGGAGCTGGCGATGGCCGGCTCCCTGATCGAGTCGATGGCCGCGGACTTCGACCCGTCGACGTACACGGACAACTACCGCGAGGCGCTGCAGGAGGTCATCGACGCGAAGGTGGCCGGCCGGGAGGTCGTCCAGCCGGAGGAGACCGAGGAGGCGCCGGCCGCGGCGGTCGACCTGATGGCGGCGCTGCGGGCATCCGTGGAGCGGGCGAAGGCGGCGCGCGGCGAGCCGGCCCCGGCGCCCGCGAAGAAGGCCGCGAAGACCGCCGCCACGAAGGGCACCGCCGCGAAGGACGACGACGTGGCCGAGGCGACCCCGATCAAGCGGGCCCCGGCGAAGAAGGCGCCCGCGGCGAAGAAGGCGACGCCCGCGAAGAAGGTCACCCCAGCGAAGGCGAGGAAGTCCGCCTAGCTGGTGGTACGGGTGAAATAGACCGTCGAGGAGGCCTTGTCGAGCAGCAGGTCGGTGCCGTCGACCCGCAGCCATGCGGCACCGGCGGGCGCGAAGGGGCGGAGGTCCTCCGGCACGTCCGGAGCCTCCGCCGCCGTGGTCGCCGGCAGCGCCTGGGCCCGCTCCGCGGTCAGCACCGCGAACCCGTCCATCGTGTAGTCCATCGGCCCGATCTCCGGGCAGGACCGCGCCCTGGCCTCGTGCTCCTGCCAGTGGACCTGCTGGATCGGCGCGAGCTGCGGCCACTGCTGCTCGATGCGGGTCGTCGAGGTGATGATCCCGGTCTTCGTGGGCTTGTCGAGCTCGTCGCAGCCGGCGAGTCCCGGCACCAGGTCACTCAGTGCCAGGACCACGCCACAGGCCGCGATCACGCAGGCGAGGACGGCGCCGGAGACGACAAGCGCGATCTTCGCCGTGCGGTTCACCCGTTGATCTGTACCACCTCGAGGCCACCATCCGCATAGTCGGCGCGGACGCGCTTCTTGTCGAACTTGCCGACGCTCGTCTTCGGCACCGCCTCGATGAACGACCAGCGCTCCGGCAGCTGCCACCGCGCCACCTTGTCGCCGAGGAAGTCGCGCAGCGTCCCGGCGTCGGCGCTCGCGCCCTCCCTGAGCACGATCGTGGCCAGGGGTCGCTCGCCCCACTTGTCGTCCGGCACGCCGACGACGCACGCCTCGAGCACGGCGGGGTGCGCCATGAGCGCGTTCTCCAGGTCGACGGAGCTGATCCACTCGCCGCCGGACTTGATCACGTCCTTGGCCCGGTCGGTGAGGGTCAGGTAGCCGTTGGGCGAGAGGGTGCCGACGTCGCCGGTACGCAGCCAGCCGTCCTCGAACTTGTCGGGGTCGGGGCCGTCCTCGCCGATGTACTGCGCGGTGATCCACGGGCCGCGGACCTGCAGCTCCCCGACGGCCGTGCCGTCGTTGGGCATGACCTCGCCGGTGGGCCCGACGATGCGGCCCTCGACCCCGGCCGGGAGCCTGCCCTGGGTGTACCGGTAGGCCCACGCCTCGGCGCCGTCGACGCCGGAGGGCTCCCGGGCGACCGAGCCCAGCGGCGACATCTCCGTCATGCCCCAGGCGTGGATGACCTCGATGCCGTGCCGCTCGGAGTACGCGTGCATCAGCGCCGGCGGGCAGGCCGAGCCGCCGATGACGACCTCCTTGAGCGACGAGGTGTCGGTCGGGTTGGCGTCCAGGTACGCCAGCAGGTCGGTGAAGATCGTCGGCACGGCGCCGGCGAACGTCGGCTTCTCCGTGGCGATCATCTGCGCGAGCGGGGCCGCCTGCAGGAAACGGTCGGGCATGATCAGCGAGGCGCCGCTCATCATCGCCGCGTACGGCAGGCCCCACGCCATCGCGTGGAACATCGGCACGATGCACAGGTCGCGCACCTTCGGCCCGAGCCCGAAGCTCTCCGCCATGCAGACCTCCATCGAGTGGAGGTAGATGGAGCGGTGCGAGTAGGCGACGCCCTTCGGGTTGCCCGTGGTGCCGCTGGTGTAGCAGAGCGCGGCGGCGTCGTGCTCGTCGACGGCGGGCCAGTCGTACGTGTCGGGCTTGCCGTCCAGCAGCGCGTCCCAGCGGTGGACCTCGACGCCGTCCTTGCTCAGCTTCGACGCGTCGCCGTCGCCGACGACCACGATGTGGCGGATCGTGGTCAGGTGCGGCAGCACGCCGGCGAGCAGCGGGATCAGCGTCGAGTCGACGATGACGACCCGGTCCTCGGCGTGGTTGGCGATGTAGATCAGCTGCTCGGGGAAGAGCCGCAGGTTGAGCGTGTGCAGCACGGCGCCCATGCTCGGCACCGCCAGGTACGCGATCAGATGCTCGGCGTTGTTCCACATGAGCGTGCCGACGCGCTCGTCGCCGGTGACCCCGAGGTCGTCGTGGAGGGCGTGGGCGAGGCGGGCGGCCTGGCGGCCGACCTCAGCGTATGACGTGTGCCGGCCGTCGGCACCGGTCCAGGTGACCACCTCGGAGTCGCCGTGGACGGTGGCCCCGTGCTGCAGAATTCGGGAGATCAGGAGGGGTGTCTGCATCATCGTGCTGCGCATGTACTGCACGCTAATGTGCGGTGGCTCACAACGGAACCCCGGAGCTACTGGTGAGTAGCTCCGGGGTTCCTGTGTCAGAACGCGGCGGCCTTGGCTTCCATCTCGGCCGCGGCTTCCTCGCTGTCGGTCTGCTGCGGCGCCCCGCCCTGCAGCGGCTTGTCCGGCAGCGCGATCGTGATCACCGTGCCGACGAACGCGACGACCGCCGCGGCGAGGAACACCGGGTGCAGCGCGTTGACGAACACGTGCTCGACCGCCTCCAGGACCTGCGGCGGCAGCTTGCGGACCTCGGCCGGCGCGTTGATCGACACGCCCTTCATGCCGCTGTCGCTCATCTGCGCCGCCAGCTTGTTGTTCATCAGCGCGCCGAGCGCGGCGACGCCGACCGAGCCGCCCAGCGACCGGAAGAACGTGGCGGCACTGGTGCCCGCGCCCATGTCACGCAGGTCGAGCGCGTTCTGCACGGCGAGGATGAGCGGCTGCATGGCCATGCCGAGGCCGACGCCGATCACGGTCATGTAGATGAACGCCTGCCACAGCGGCGTGTCGACCTGCAGCGTCGTGAACAGCAGCAGCCCCGAGCCCATGATCACGGTGCCGGCGACCGGGAACCACTTGTACCGGCCGATCCCGCTGATGACCCGCCCGGCGACGATCGAGGTCACGATGACGCCCGCCATCATCGGCAGCATCAGCAGGCCCGAGCGCGTCGGCGAAGCACCCTTGACGATCTGCAGGTACAGCGGGACGTAGATGATCGAGCCGAACATCGCGAACCCGAGGATGAAGGTCGCGGTGTTGGCGAGGGAGAACGTCGCCCGCTTGAACAGGCGCAGCGGCAGGATCGGCTCCTCGGCGCGGCCCTCGGCGACGATGAACAGCGCGGTCAGCACCGCACCGCCGGCCAGCAGCCCGAGGATGGTGGGCGAGCCCCACGCGTACTCGTTGCCGCCCCACGACAGCGCGAGCAGCCAGGCGCTGACCGCCGCGACCATGAGCGTGGCGCCCAGGTAGTCGATCTTGTGGTCCCGCCGGACGTGCGGGACGAGGCGCAGCACCCGGCTGCACACGAACAGCGCGAACACGCCCAGCGGCACGTTGATGTAGAAGATCCAGCGCCAGTCCGTCTCGGCGAAGTAGCCGCCGACGAGCGGGCCGGCCACCGAGGAGATGCCGAACACGGCGCCGAAGAGCCCCTGGTACCGGGCGCGCTCCCGCGGCGCGACGACGTCGGACACGATGGTGAACGCGAGCGTCATGAGACCGCCGGCGCCGATGCCCTGCAGGGCGCGCGTGGCGATCAGCTGGGTCATGTCCTGCGACAGGCCGGCCAGCAGCGAGCCGACCAGGAACGTCGAGATCGCGAACAGCAGGACCGGGCGGCGGCCGTACAGGTCGCTGATCTTGCCGTACAGCGGGGTCGACGCGGTCGAGGCGAGCAGGTACGCGGTCACGACCCACGAGTAGTGGTCGAGCCCGCCGAGGTCACCGACGATGGTCGGCAACGCGGTGCCCACGATGGTCTGGTCGAGCGCGGCCAGCAGCATTCCGGTCATGAGACCACCCATCAGCAGCATGATCTGCCGATGGGCGAGTTGCGGCCGGGCCTGTTCCGGCGGCGCGACGGTGGTCATCGAGCGTCCCTTTCGGAGCTTGTTCCTGGCAGCTTCTCGGCCAGCGTCTGGTTCAGTTGCGTGAAAAGGGCGGCGAAGATCTGCCGCTCCTCGGGCGTCCATCCGGCGAGCAGCTCCTGCCACATGGCGAGCCAACGGGCCTTGTTCTCCGCGAACACGTCGCGGCCGAGGTCGGTGACCTCCACCAGGCTGGCACGGCGGTCGGTCGGGTCCGTCGCGCGACGCACCAGCCCCGCCGACTCCAGCGCGGCGACCTGCCGGCTGACCGTGGACAGGTCCAGCGCGACCTCGGTGGCGAGCGCCGACAACCGGAACGGCCCGTCGACCGCGATCCGGCTCAGCAGCACGTACGCGGGGCGCTCCAGCCCACGGCCCGCGTCGCTCCACTTGAGCGTGGCGAACAAGCGCTCGGAGAGGCGGATGAACCGCCCCACCTGCCGCCCGATGGCGGCGTGCTCGGCCAGCTCGGCGTCGTCGTCCACGGATCCTCGTCCCTGCGTCGCGATACTTGCTTGCCACAAGCATCGGTTCGCGGGGCAGAGTTCACCAACTCAATAACGGGTGATCCGCGTTACGGCTGGCTTTGCTTCAGTGGCCGGCCTTGTGCTAGCCGCGCTACTCTCGCCCGAACTCGAAGCGGTCCGCCGGGAACGACTTGTCGCCGACGACCAGGACAGGCACGCCGTCGCCGAGGCCGTGCTCCTTCTTCTCCTGCGGGGTGGGCATACGGGCCCAGACGACCTCGCCCTGGTGCAGCCAGATCCGCTCCCGCGGCGCGTTGGACCGCACGCGGCTGCGGTAGCCCCGCTTGCTCTCCACGAGCCCTTCGCCGCGCAGGTACGCCATGGCGTCGCGAATCGTGTCGCGGCCGACGTCGTACTCCTCGGCGAGGTACTTCTCCGAGGGCAACAGGCTCCCCGGCGCCATCTCACCGCTGTTGATCTTCTGTCGGATCGCGTCCGCGACCTGCAGATAGAGAGCCAGGCCGGAACTCCGGGAGATCATGACCGCGACCATATGAAGGTCTATCGGCGGGAGATATTGTGGCCTTATGGCCATTGGGCTACTATCTGAGTCAGGCGCGGGGCCGGGCTGGGCGGTCCGGTTCCGTGCCACCAGATCAGGGGTGCGGCGCCGTTACCACGACGCTGCGAGCCGCGCGGCGCCGTACCCCACCTTCATGTGCGCAGCTGACCAATCGGAGCCAGCCATGGACGACGACCTCTTCCCCATCGTCACCCTCGACCTGCGCGCCATCCGCGCCGTCCTCACCGAGGACGAAGGCGACCTGATCCTCCTGGTCGACGACGGCGACGTGCAGATCGAGTTCAGCTCCGGCCTCTGCGGCACCTGGGAGCAGGCCATCCTGGGCGCCGAACGCGTCGCCTCCGCCGCCACCGACTTCGCCGCCGCACTCCGCCGCGCCCACACCCCGACCCCCCTCGCCGCCTGACCCACCGGTTGCCTGTGCACCGGACTGGTTCCCCAGAACTCCCTGATCACCAGTCCGCTGCAGAAGAAACCGATGGGCGCCACGGCCCGACTTCGTCCGCCTGCCCGACCCACCCGTGATCCAAGGACAACAGCGGCCGCCCAGACGACCACCAAGCGACTTCGATCACAAGCAGACGAACACAGGCAAGACAGTCGGCACGCGGCAGACACGGGCACGGGCTCCCCCCAGCTCACCCGACCACCAGCCCACTGCAAAAACCGCCCAGCATCACGGCCCAACCGATCCGTCTGCCCGACCCACCCGTGATCCAAGGACAGCAGCGGCCGCCCGAACGACCACCACACGACTTCGATCACACGAAGACGAACGCGAGCGAGACAGGCGACGCGCGGCGGATGCGGCGCGCAGGCGCGGAAGCCGCCGCCCCGCGCCGAAGGCGCGTAGTAAGCGCAGCGTGGCAGGCGGTGCGAGCGCAGCGAGCATTGGGGCGCGGGTAAGAATCCCCGCCGGGACCCGCCGCGACAGCGGTGGGGCGGAAGCACAGCACAGACAGCGCCGCCCGGGCAGCGGGCTCGCCGGGGAAGGGCGGGCGGCGCTGCACGGGCGGCGAAGGGGTCTCAGGCGGACCTGCGGCGCGCCAGGATCTGCAGGAGGCGGCCACCCACGACGAGGAGGACGCCGCCGCCGAGCATCAGGGCCACGTTGTTGCCGGTGACCGGGAGGCCGCCGCCGGTGCCGCCGGTGCCGCCACCGCCGCCGCCGTAACCGTCGTCGTCATCGTCGTCGTCGGGGCCGTAGCCGCCGTCGGAGTCGCCGCCGGGGCTCTTGGTGGGGGTGCCGGGGGCCTTGGGGGCCGCGGCGGCCGCCTCGAGGGTGCAGATGCCGAGGTCGACGAGGGCGGTCTTGTCAGCCGGGCCGGAGTCGCCGTGGCCGTAGCCGCCGCTGGACTTCCAGGTGTTGCGGGCGATCAGCTGGACGCGGACGGAGGCGGCCTTGGCGTAGACGCCGGTGGAGCTGAACTGCTTCTCGACCACGCCGAGCTCGACCCGCAGGACCACCACGCCGCGCTTCGAGGGGGCGGTGCTCTCGGTGGAGGCGGCGGCCGGGGCGGCCGTGGAGGAGCCGAGCAGGCCGCCGACGGCGGGGAGGCCGGGCAGGCCGCCGAGCAGGCTGTTGAGGTCGGCGCCGGGCAGGATGGCCGTGGCGCCGCCGACCACGCCGGAGACGGCGGAGGTGATGCCGGTCAGCAGGTCGAGCAGCGGGATGCCGGACAGGATCGGCAGGCCTTCGGTGCGGGCGAGGTCGAGGGCGGCTTCGGTGCTCGCGGCGTCGACGGGCACGACCACGTCGACGTGGGACCCGGCGGACGAGACGCGGACCGGGGCCTGGCCGGGGATGGTGACCTCGAGGACGGGGGCGGTGTAGTCGACCGTCTTCTTGCCGCCGGCGAGGACGCGCAGGGTCGGCGGGCTGACGACCCGGACGCCGATGGCGGAGGGGCCGTTGTCGAGCAGCTTGAAGTCGGCGATGCCGCCGGTGGCCGTGGCGGAGGCGGCCGGGCGGCTGCCCGAGGAGTCGACGCCCGCGACCGTGGCGCTCTCGACGGCGTTGATGCGCAGCAGCGCGCGGCCGTTGCGGCCCGGCAGGACGGTGATGCCGGCGAGCTTCGCCTCACCGGCGGCCCGCGGGCCGTCGGCGCTGGTGCAGCGGCCGGCGTTCTTCCAGGACGCCTGGGCGCGCAGGCCGCCGGTGCCGAGCCGCAGCGCGCCGAGGTCGACGCCGGCGACGTTCACGACGTCGGGCTGGTCGTGGGTCGGGGGCGCCTGCTGGTACGCCCTTGGCCCCAGCACCCCCGCGGGCAGGTCGCCGCTGCTGCGCAGGTAGCGGGAGTCGGCGGCGGCGCGCAGGGTCCCGCCGGCGATGCCGGAGTGGGTGGTGGCGACGCGGAGCTCGGGAAGGACCGTGCCGGACAGGCCGGCGGCGCGCAGGTCGACGCGGCCCAGGGCGAGCGTGTTGCTGGCGGCGGTGGCACCGAAGCCCTCTGGGCAGGCCGCGTCGGCCGGTGCCGCAGCCGCGGGCGCCGCGAACGCGACCGGGCTCAGCGCTCCGACGATCGCCGTTGCGGCGAGGGCGGCGAGGGTCCGGGCTGTTTTTGGGCGTGCGGAAGCAACAGGAGACGTCATGCTTGAGGTCCTCCGAGACCGGGAGTACGGGGGTAGCTCGCCGGGGGGCGTGCCACTGCTGCCCCCAACGAGCCCTTTCCGGCCGGAGTTACGGCCCACTTAGCGGGCTCATCCGCACTAGCAACGACGAAGTAGTTGGAATAGCTACGGGGTACACCAAAAGAGTCAAACTGGACTTTTGACCGATAAAGCCGCAGGCCATATGGAACTGGCAGTGGGCCGCGTTACTGTGCACCCATGGGCATGCTGTGCGCGGTGAGCTTCAATCGCTACGGGCGGCTGTTCTACTTCGACCCCGGCGAGTTCCGCCCGGAAGTTGGCGACCGGGTGCTGGTCCCGACCGACGACGGGCCCGAGGTCGCGGAGTGCGTGTGGGCCGCGCAGTGGGTCAGCGAGGAGACCGAGGGCTTCCCCCGGCTGGTCGCCATGGCCGCCGACGCCGACCTGCGCCGCGACGAGCTGCTGCGCAAGCGCAAGGCCGAGGCGAAGGTCGCCGCGAAGAAGCTGATCCGCGATCACGAGCTGCCGATGAAGGTCGTCGCGGTGGACCACGTGCTGGACAGCACCGGCGGACAGGGCGCGCGGACCACGATCTACTTCACCGCACCCCACCGGGTGGACTTCCGTTCGCTGGTGCGGGATCTGGGCGCCACCCTGCACTGCCGGGTGGAGCTGCGCCAGCTCTCCGCCCGCGACTCCGCCCGCGTCCAGGGTGGCATCGGCTCGTGCGGGCGCGACCTGTGCTGCGCGACGTTCCTCAACGACTTCGAGCCGGTCACCATCCGGATGGCGAAGGACCAGGACCTGCCGCTCAACCCGCTGCGCATCTCCGGCGCCTGCGGGCGGCTGATGTGCTGCCTCAAGTACGAGCACCCGCTGTACCAGCAGTTCCAGGCCACCGCGCCGGCCGTCGGCACGCGGGTGTCCACGCCGTCGGGCGAGGGCCGGGTCGTCGGGCACAGCGTGCCGCGCGACTCCGTCACCGTGCGGATGGACGCCGACGGGTCCCGCTGCTCGTGCAGCCGCGCCTCCGTGTGCGGATCCCGTCAGGCGTACGAAGAGCGCTACTGAACCGCCACGGGCGGGTGACGCGAAACCGCGCCGCCCGCCCGTGACCGGTCAGACATCAGGCCGGCAGGACACCCCAGGCGAGGGCGCCGCCGATGAACGCCGGCACAGTGGCCGCGTCCGCGAAGGACGTGCCCGCCCCGCGGCTGTAGTCGTTGGCCTCGTTGACCGGCTGCCAGTCGGTGCGGCTGACCCGCAGCTGGAGTTCGCCGCTGTTGCCGCCGGGCGCCACGCTGCCACCGGTGAAGGTGACCTCGATGTACGCGTCGGCGCCGTTGACCGCCGACGGCAGGTTCACGACCCGGGTCGCGAGGTTGCCACAGCCGACGACGGCCCAGTCACACCAGATGGCGTAGCTGCCGCCGTCGCGGGTGAAGTAGTAGCGGACCGCGACGGTGTTCAGCGCGAGCGCCGAGGTGCCGCCGTTGACGACCTGGAGGCCGGGCTTGATCTCCTGGTCGTTGGTCGGGACGCTGTTGTTGCGGTACTGCACCCGCACCACCCCGGTCGGGTTGGCGGCGGTCTTGCCGGTGACCGCGGCGGACACCGCGGACGCGTTGCCGCCCGCGTCGAACGCCCGCACTGTGTAGCTGTAGGTGGTGTTGGCGGCCAGGCCGGTGTCCACATAGGTCGTGCCGGTGGCGGTGCCGACCTTCACCCCGCCCCGCAGCACGTCGTAGCCCGCGACGGAGCCGCTGTTGTCGGTCGACGCGGTCCATGAGAGCGAGACGCTCGACGTGGTCGTGCCGGTGACCGCGAGCCCGCCCGGGACCGACGGCGGGGTGGTGTCGACCGGCGTGCTCGACGTGGTGGCGGCACGGGCGGCCGACGCCGCGGACACGTTGCCGGCCGCGTCGAAGGCCCGCACGGTGTAGCTGTACGTGGTGCTCGGCGTCAGGCCGGTGTCCGTGAAGGACGCGGTGGCCGAGGTGCCGACCTTGGTGGCGCCGCGGTAGATGTCGTACCCGGCGACGGTGCCGCTGTTGTCGGTGGACGCGGTCCAGGTCAGCGAGACGCTGGTGCCGGTGGTGCCGGCGACGGTGAGCCCGGCGGGCACCGACGGCGCGACGGTGTCGGAGACGCCGCCGTAGCGGTCGTTGAGGCTCATGCCGTTGGCGCCGAGCTTGACGTCGTGGTCGAGGCCGACGAACTTGTTCTGGTACTGCCACAACGCGGGCTTCAGCATCGCGTACTTGGCCTCGTCCCACGTCTTCCAGTCGTCCAGCAGCAGGCCGCCGGTGTCGCCGGAGTTGGGGTTGAGCACCCAGAAGGTCTGGCTGATGCGCTTCTCGATGATGGTGTCGCGCAGGGCGTACATCCACTTGTCCTGGCGGGCGTCCTGGCCGAGCCGGCCGCCCCACTCGCCGACGAGCAGCGGCGCGGTGTCCTCGGTGTGGATGTAGAGCCAGTTCGGCTGCCACACGTCGGTGGTCAGCGACGCCTTGTCGAACGGCTTCTGGAACCACGGCTGCTCGTAGACCAGCGGGCCGTAGTCGTGCGGCGAGTAGACGATGTGGTTGCCCAGGTTGACCGGGTAGTTCTTGACGCCGCGCAGGTTGCCGCCCCACCAGTTGCCGTAGTAGTCGGCCTCGGCGGTGGAGGACCAGTTGGTGCCGTTCTTCGGGAAGATCTCGATGCCCTCGCAGAGGATGAGCATGTTGGGGTTCTTCGCGAGGATCCGGTTGCCGGCGACCTGGCAGGTGTTCTTGAAGTTGTCCTGGTCGGTGGAGTTGTCCCACTTCGCCCGCGGCGACTCCGACCACTTGCCGTGCGGCTCGTTCTTGATGTCGGCCGCGACCAGGGTGTCGTCGTTCTTGTACCGGTCGATCACCCACTCCCAGCCCTGGTAGAACAGCTCGGGCGTGATCGAGCCCTTCCACCACACGGGGTAGATGTGGCCGGAGTTGTCGGCCTCGGCGGAGTGCACGTCCAGCATCACCTTGATGCCGTTCTGCTTGCACAGCTGCAGGAAGTAGTCGAAGACCTGCAGCGTGGTCTTGCCGAGCAGCTCGGGGTTGGCGTAGGTGTTGACGCCGCTGGGCACGGCGGCCTGGCCGGCCTTCCACTCCAGCAGCAGCTGGGTCGAGATCGGCACCCGGACGATGTTGATGCCGCGGTCGGCCATCGACTTGGTGATCTCGGTGATGTTGCCGCTCCACAGGCCGTGGAAGACGCGCTCGGTGGCGTTGAAGCCGAACCAGTTGGTGCCGGTCAGCCAGACCTCGTTGCCCTGGCTGTCGACGATCTTGTTGCCGGCGGTGTGCAGCCAGTCCGCGGTGTCGGCGGCGGTGGCGGGGCTCGACGACACGAACGGCGCGAGCGGGACGAGCAGCGCGGCCGCGGCGGCGGCCAGCAACCTGCGATGGAGGCGCATGCTGACGTTCCTTCCAGATGGCGGTCCAGAACAAAACCGGGGGCGCCCCCAGCGTGGCGGCGCGTGGGAGCGCTCCCGGTGACGGGTAGCGTAAGCATGTCGACACCGTCGCGAAACAATGGCGAACATCGTTGGCACGCTTGTCCCGCGGCACGCCGGGACCCGCGCAAGGAGGTCCCGGCATTGACCACAGTCCTCATCGCCGACGACAACAGCGTGGTCAGGGCGGTCGTCAGGGAGATGCTCACCGGTGACATCGCGGTCGTCGCGGAGGCGGCCAACGGTGCCGAGGCGCTCGAGCTGGCCCGCCGGCACCGGCCCGACGTGACGCTGCTCGACCACCGCATGCCGGTCCGCGACGGGCTGTCGGTCGTCGGGGCGATCAGCACGCACAGCCGGGTGCTGATGCTGACCCGCAGCGCCGACGACCGCACGGTGCTGGACGCCGTGCGCTCCGGCGCGATCGGGTTCCTGGTGCACGGCCAGTTCGGCCCGGCGGAGCTGCTGCACGCGGTCCGGGCCGTCGCGGGCGGCGAGTCGCACCTGTCGCCGAGCGCCGCGCGGGTCCTGGTCGCCGCCGTGCGCCAGGCGCCGCCGCGGCACGGGCTGTCGCAGCGCGAGGCGGAGGTGATGGATCTGATCGCCCGCGGACTGTCCAATGGGGACATCGCCGGGACCCTGGTCCTTTCGTCGAAGACGGTCGAGAACCATGTGAACCGCATCTTCGCCAAGCTCGGCGTCACCAGCCGGGCCGGCGCCATCAGGCGTTGGGACACCTGACTTTCGGGGGACGAGCACCCAAATCCGCTGGGTGCGATCCGGTGCGAATCGCTCCTGAGATGCGCAAACGCACTCAGCGGGAGTTTCGGGAAACGTTGCCAACACGCCGCGCCCGTGGTGTCGTGACGGGCATGCGGGTCCTGGTCATCAGCTCCACCGGTAACAGCCTCGCCGAGCTGCTGCGCCCGTGCGCCGGCGCACTGGACGTGCGCCCGCTGCTGCACGTGCTCAACGGCGGGCGGATCGACGCCGATCTCGTCGTGCTGCACACGCACGCGCCGATCCGCGAGCTGACCGCGCTCGCCACGCTGCCGCCGCCGCGCCCGCCGGTGCTGGTCGTCGCCTTCGCGGTGGTGCCCGGCGACGTGGTGCCGATGCTGCGGGCCGGCGCGCGCAGCCTGCTGGTCGAGGGCCAGTACACCCGGGCGGACCTGCTCGACGCGGCCCGCGCGACCGCCGACGGGCACAGCCGGCTCTCGCCGGTGCCACTGTCCATCGTGGTCGATCACGTGCAGCACCGCACCGCCGACCGGGCGCCGGCGCTGCTGCACCAGCCGCTGACCCGCCGCGAGCACGAGATCATGGAGCTGATCGCGGCCGGCGAGCCCAACGCGGCCATCGCCACGCGCCTCGACCTGGCGGAGAAGACGGTCCGCAACCGGGTTAGCCAGATCTACCTGAAGCTGCGCGTCAACAACCGCACCGAGGCGATCGTGCAGTGGCTCAGCCGCACCGAACGCCGTTCAGGGTGAAGACGGTCGGCGCCGGGTTGGCCCCCTGCCAGGTGCCCTGCAGCCCGAACGTGACGGTGCCGCCCGCGGGCACGGTCGGCTTGACCCCGCCGTCCTCGACGACGACCGCCGGGCCCGTCTGGGTGGCGATCGCGCCCCAGTAGCTGATCAGCTGCTGGCCCGACGAGTACTCGAACCGCAGCGACCAGCCGTCGATCGTCCGGGTGCCGGTGTTGGTGAGGACCACGTCGGCGACGAAGCCCGGGTTCCACTCGTTGCGTTTCGAATACCGCACCGTGCAGGTTTTCGCGGCGTCGGTCCCGGTGGGCGGTCCGGCGACCGGCGGCGACGGCTGGCCGGAGGCGCCGCCCGGCGACGCCTTCGGCGACTTCGTGACGGCCGGCGCGACGCCCGGCGACGCCCCCGCCGGCGAACCGGACGGCCCGGCGGGCGTCTGTCCACCCGGGACGGACGGCCCTGCATCCGCGGGCAGCGCGCCGGCGGACGCCCCGGCGACGCGCTCGCCGGGCGGATCCGCCGCCCCGGTGAACGGCGGGACCCCCGTGAACGGCAGGATCAGCGCCACCGGCAGGGCCACCGCGGCGGCGCCGACGAGCAGCCGCAGCCGGCGCGACGGCGGTGACGCGGGCGTCGCGGGCTCGGCGAGGACGACCGCGGTGACCCGGCTGCCGCCGCCGGGCCGGGACCACACGGTCAGCGTCCCGCCGCACAGCCGGGCCCGCTCCTGCATGCCGACGAGGCCGTGGCTGCCGGCCCGCTGCAGCAGGCTCAGGTCGTCGGGCACGGCGAAGCCGGCGCCGTCGTCGCGGACCTCGAGGGTCACCTCGCCGCCGGCCCGGGTCAGCGTCACCGCGACCAGCTCCGCCCCCGCGTGCGCGGCCACGTTGCGCAGCGCCTCGCGCAGGATCCAGCACAGCTCGATGCCGACCTCGGGGGCGGCGTCGACGTCGGCGTTGTGCAGGATCACGCCGACGCCGCTGGTCACCGACCACTCCCGCCCGATCGCGGCGACGACGTCGGACAGCGGCGCGTCGGCCGGGTTGGACCGCAGCTCGTCGATGAGCACCCGGGCGTCGCGGGCCGCGTCGAGCGAGCCGTCGCGCAGCGTCGCCGCCAGCCGGCTGGCCCGGTCGGGCTCGGCGAGCGTGCCCGGCAGCGCGGCCGCGCCGAGGGCGATCGCGTCGAGCGTCTTGCTCAGCGAGTCGTGCATCTCCCGGGCGAGCCGGGCGCGCTCGGCGGCCGCGGCGGCGGCCCGGGCCTCGATCCGCATCCGCTCGCCGCGCGCCGCCCACGCCCGCCGCACCCGCATGGCGAGCACCGGCAGCAGCCCGGCGGCGACGACGGCCGCGACGGCGACGACCGGGTGCGGCTCCGGCGCGGCGGCCACGGCGCCCGTACCGTCGCCGGAGCCCGGACCCGGAAGCAGCCACAGCAGCAGGACCGCCGCCGGCAGCCAGATCGCCGCGGCGGCGAGGCCGAGCAGGGTGCCCCCGAGGGCCGCGGCCACCGCCAGGGGAAGCGTCGCGAGCCCCTCGGGGAGGGCGCCGGCCACCCCGAGCACGACCGCTCCCGTGGCGGTGAGGAGTGCGACGGCCGCACGAAGACGCACTGAGTCACGCATGGTGCGACGAGTATCACTCGCAGCGCGGCAACCCGCTACTGTCCCGTGGGAGCGCTGTCATCGGGGCGACGCGGCCGCCGGCAGCTGGCGCTCCAGGTCGGCGGCGGGGACGGGGCCGGAGAAGTAGATGCCCTGGGCCTTCTCGCAGCCCAGCAGGGTCAGCTCGCGCGCCTGGGCCTCGCCCTCGACACCCTCGGCGACGGTGTCCAGGTGCAGCATCTGCCCGAGCCGCAGCACCGCCTGCGCGACCGCCGAGCCCTTCGACGTGCCGTCGAGCTCGGCGACGAAGCAGCTGTCGAGCTTAAGCGCGTCGACCGGCAGCCGGGTCAGATAGCGCAGCGACGAATACCCGGTGCCGAAGTCGTCCAGCGCGACCCGGATCCCGGCCGTGGTCAGTGCCTCCAGCTGCGCGATCGGGTCGGCCTCGGCGGTGTGCCCGGCACCGTCGGCGGCGCCGCCGACGACCGCGCTCTCCGGCACCTCCAGCACCAGGTGACCGGGGAAGAACCCGGCCCGGTCGAGGATCTCCAGCACCTCGCCGGTGAAGCCCTGGTTGTCCAGCTGGCGGGGCGAGATGTTGACGTTGAGCTGGAGCGACGGCACCCGCCGCTGCCACGCCTTCGCCTGCGCGCAGGCCTGCTCCAGCACCCAGCGGCCCAGGTCCTCGATCACGCCGGCGCGCTCGGCGAGCGGCACGAACGTCTCCGGGCGGAGCAGCCCGTGCCTGGGGTGCTCCCAGCGGACGAGCGCCTCCACGCCGGCGATCTCGCGGTGCGGGAGGGTGACGATCGGCTGGTACAGCAGCCGCAGCTGGCCACCGGCGATCGCGCCGCGCAGCTCGTGCTCCAGCGACAGCTCGGCCTCGTCGGTCAGGCTGCGGTCCCAGCACCGCCAGCGGGTGCCGCCATCCCGTCGCTTCGCCTGGTGCATGGCGAGGTCGGCGCGGTGCAGCAGCTCGTCGGCAGTGCACTCGCCGGGGCCGGCGACGGCGACGCCGATGCTCGCCGACGCGCGCAGCGTCTGGTCGCCGAACGGGATCAGCTGCTCCGTCGCGGCCGCGATCCGCCGGGCGACGGCGACGGCGTGGTCGACCCGGCCGATGTCGTGCAGCACCGCGGCGAACTCGTCGCCGCCGAGCCGGCCGACCAGGTCGCCGCCGAGCACGCTGCGGCGCATCATCTCGCCGAACTCGACCAGCAGCCGGTCTCCCGCCTCGTGCCCGAGGGCGTCGTTGACCTGCTTGAAGCCGTTCAGGTCGAGCAGCAGCACGGCGGTGCTCCCGCCGGTCCGCCCGCCGCGGGCGAGGGCACGGCCGAGGACCTCGTGGACGCGGGACCGGTTCGCCAGCCCGGTGAGCCCGTCGGTGACCGCCATCTCGCGGCTCTCCTGCTGCACGAGCGCCTGGCGCAGCACGACCAGCCCGGTGATGCCGGCCGCGCCGGCGACGAGCCCGGCCCACGGGTACGCCGGCCCCTGCCGGACCGCGGCGAGCACCAGCAGCGCGTAGCCGACGCCGATCCCGGCGTACGGCAGCAGCCGCGTCCTGCCGGGCCGCGCCGCGCCGCGATCGGCGGACCGCCGGGTCGCCCGGCGGTGCTGCTCGACGGCGGCGGCCGCCAGCAGGAACAGGGTCGTGCTCCAGCAGGCGAGCTGCCAGGCGGTGCGCCCGACCTGGTCGGCGTGGGCCCGCAGGTGGCCGAGGTGGCCGTCGCCCACGGTGTACACGAGCATCCCGGCGGCCACGATGCCCAGCGGGCGGCGCGACGTCGGGTCGGCGCCGCGCAGGAGCACCGTGGCGAGCCCGGACAGCAGGGCGAGATCGGCGGCGGGGCGGGCGGCAGCGGCGAGGACCGTGCCGGTCGAGGCGCCCTTCGCCGCGATGTACGGCCCGACCACGAAGTACCACATCGTCGTGGCGGCGCCGGCGACGACGATGGCCGCGTCGAGGACGTGCCTGTGGCGCTCGCCGCGGGTCTCGGGGAGCAACGGAAACGCCCGCACCGCGAACAGCAGCACCAGCACGAACGCCAGGTGCGCCGCGTCGCCGGGCGACGGGAAGGGCCCCGTGCCGGTGACGGTGGCGACGACCGGCACGCCGAGCGCGAGCCCGTAGCCGAAGGCCATCAAGCGCCAGGCGCGCCGGGTCCGCCGGTCGAGCCAGTTGTGGCGGGCCGCGCACACGGCGCAGACCAGGCCGATCACGCCGGAGACGAGGATGCCGGCGACGGTGAGCGCGCCGGCCGAGGCGACGATGCCGGCGACGGTGAGCGCGTACAGGCCGCCGAGCACCCAGAGCACGGCCGCCCAGCGCCGCGTCCGCCGGTCCGCTCCCACCGCCCTGGCAACCTCCGCCCGACACCGTCGTCAACCACCCATTCGGCGGCGGAGGGCCGCGGCTGAGCCAAACGGCCCGCTTGCCCCGGCGGCCGCTCGGGCCCGGTCCCGACCTCAGGCGGCGACCACCTCGAACACGGCCGCCTGCTGCGGGGCCAGCAGCGGCGCCGGCAGGCCCACCTCCGCCAGCAGCCGGCCCGGCAGGGTGATCCCGCCGTCGAGCAGCCACGCGGGCGGCCGGTCCTGCACCGTCCTGGGCGGGCCGCCGAGGGGCCGCGGGCCGCGGGCGTCCAGCACCAGGCTGGTGCCCGCGGCCTGGAGGTGGATCAGCAACGCTGTCACCCCTCCATCATCGACCGCGGGGTGTCGAGCAGGTCCCCCGTTGCGTCCCTGCTCGACACCCCCGTCGTGTGGCGCTCCCGGCCTGGTCACCACCGGGAAGCGCGGGCGCGCCGGCCCGGAAGCCGGCGCGCCCCCTGTGTCAGGACTGGACGTTGACGATCTCGCGGCCCGTGTTGGCGTAGAAGTACTGGTAGCCGGGGCTGCGGACCTGGATCTCACCGAGGGCGTACGCGTCGCCCACCTTGAACGGTGCCGGCGAGGCCGTCACCGGGACCTTGACCTTCTGGGTGTAGCCGGTGCAGGCGACCTCGGACGTGCGGTTCGAGCCACCGGTGGTGATGTTGCCGACGGCCTGGGTGACGCTGACGTAGCCGGTGAAGAGCCAGCCGGCCGGGCAGCTGACGTTCAGGGTCACGACGGTGGCCGCGCCATTCGCCTTCAGCTGGGCCTGCTTGGCGATCTTCACCGTGCCGTGGCCCGGCGACTCGGACTGGAGGTTGACGGCCGCGCCGGCCGGGACGGCGAACGCGAGCACCCCGCCGACCGCGAGCGCGGCGACGCCGAGCTTGGATTTGGTGACCTTCATGATGTTTCCTCCCCGTTGGGTGGTGGTGCGGACTCTTCGCCGTGGGAGGGACCCGCGATGCCCACCAGGACACCGACGAGCAGCGGGACGACCGCCAGCTCCCACAGGAAGTCAAAGGCGCTGTGCAGCGCGAGCGCGGCGATGGCGGCGACCGCCCCGGCCCACAGCGGGATGGGCACGCCGGCGCGCCTGCCGGCGCGGACGTGCAGGATCAGGGCCGCGACGAACGCGAGCAGCAGCACGAGGCCGATCGCGCCCAGGTCGACGAGCCACTGCAGGTATTCGTTGTGGACCCACCGGCTCACGACCAGCTGGCCGGTGTGGTCGATCCAGAAGTACCGCCCCTGCCCCGGGCCGCTGCCGGCCAGCGGGTGGGCGGCGACCAGGTCCAGCGCCGAGGACGTCGCCCCGAACCGCCCGCGGGAGGCGAGGGTCGCCCGCCGGGCGAGCAGCGCGTCCAGCCCCGCCACGTGCCGCAGGCCCAGCAGCGCCGCGACCGCGAGCACCGCGCCGGCGACCGGCAGCACGAAGGCGGGCAGCCGCGGCAGGACCAGCGCCACGACGGCGCCGGCGACCAGGCCGCCGACCGCGAGCAGCGGCCGCGGCGACGCGCCCGCCGGGAACGACGGGATGAGCGCCGCCAGGGCCACCCCCGCGCCCAGCAGGGCCGGGACGGCGTGGCGGAGCACGGTCTGTACACCGGCGGCGGCGGCGAGCACGACCAGCCCGGCGGCGAACGCGAGCGCACCCGCCCGGCTCAGCGTCGCGGCCAGCCCCACCTGCGTGAGATAGACGGCGCAGGGCCGCCACCAGACGTGTGGATCGTCGACCGTCAGCGCCAGCGCCAGCAGCGCGGCGGCCGCGAGGACCGCCGCCGCGGCGTTGGAGTAGGTCAGCGTGGACGCGGCGCGCCACATCGTCGACTCGACCAGCACCGACCAGCGCTCCAGCCGCCACGCGACGCCGGCCCAGCCGGTCACCGCGACCAGCGTGCCGAGCCCGACCAGGCCCGACATGAGCCACTGCCGGGCAGCCGGGCCGGTCAGGCGCACCGCCGCGAGCGCCGCGACGAGCGTGGCCAGGCTCGCCGCGACCGCGGCCACGACCGGCAGCCCGCCGCTCACGACCCCCCGCAGCAGCGCCCACGCGACGACGGCACCGGCGGTGCCGAGGATCGCGACGAGCCCCGTGAGCAGGTCCCGCCGGGCGTGCAGCGCGAGGCCGAACGCGACCGCGGCCAGCACGGTCACCAGCGTCCTGCCCGGCAGGTAGAAGCCACCCTGAGCGACGACGCCGGCGGTCGCCGCGGCGACCAGAGCGATGTGAGACAGGACCGGATCCTGTTTGAGCACAAGCGTTTCCACCAGCACCACCCTTCCCCGTCAGGGTGCCTGTGCCGGAAACAGTATCGACGTCCGCGAAGATTCGCAGACCCCTATCCGATACAACCTTTTGGGCCGCCCAGGCGTTACAGGACCCCGGCCGGCGGGCGCTGGGCGGCGGCGAACAGCAGGCCGAGCGCCGCGAACGTCACGACGAAGCTCGCCCCGTCGGCCGCGAACGGCAGCGTGGTGAGGGTCGGCGGGGCCGGCAGCCGGAGCACCCCGACCAGCAGCGGCGCGAGGAGCGACGCGAGGACCTGGCCGCCGAGCGCGACCGCCCACACCCGCTGGAACGCGTGCCGGTCCGGCAGCTCGGCGTCGGGGCGGGCGGCCCGCGCCGCCAGCAGCCCCACCTGCAGCGCGAACACCAGGACCAGCAGCGTCAGCACCAGTTCGCCGGCCCGCCCGCCGACGTCGGCCAGCGACACGGCCCCGGCCGTCTCCCGCGCGACCCCGACGAGATCCCGGGCGGGTGCCGGCTCCCTGACGGCGACCTTCCACGGGTCGAACAGCCACAGGACCGTCGTGACGGCCGCGACCGCGGCGACGCCGGTGCCGATCGGCCGGAAGGTCGCGGTCCACGACGACCGCCACAGCACCCGTCCCGCGCCGAGCACCGCGCCGGCCGTGGCGCCGCACACGAGGGTCGCGGCGCCCGGGTCGCGGGTGAACGCGTAGACGGCCAGCGGCGGCACGGCGACGACGTGGGCCCTGACCGCCTCCCGCATGACCCGGTCCCGGCGCCACATGCACCCGAGCACCACGGCGCCGGACACGGCCGCGGCGAGGACGGCCGCGGGGAGGGCCTGCCGCCAGTACAGGCGCGGCTCGAGCACGCCGTGCGGGGTCGCGACGACGGCGGCGACCGACCCGGCGAGCAGCACGCCGACCGTGGCGATCCAGAGCATCTGGTGCACCGGCCGGCGGGCGACCTCGTACGCCGCGAGGAACAGCAGCGCCGAGATCATGAAGACGACCCATTCGAGGCCGGGCACCACCGGCTCGCGGGCACTGAGCCGCAGCACGAAGCCGATCTGCGCGAGCAGCATCGCGACCAGCAGCAGGCCCCGCAGCTCGCCGGCGCCGGTGGCGGCCAGGCGGGCGGAGCGGGCGGCGGTGATCAGGAACAGCCAGCCGCACAGGCCGACGCCCGCGAACGCCGCCCAGGCGACGCGCGGCAGGTCGGGGTCCCTGGCCGCCCACGCGAGGGTCAGCAGCAACGCGGCGAGCGCCTGCAGGCCGGCGCCGGCCGCGTCGCGGTACCAGTGCGGGTCCCGCAGCACTGCCCGGACGGCGCTCACAGCGCCGCCCCCAGGTACATCAGGAGCATCACGAACAGCGCCGACCCGATCGCCAGGCTGAGGACGAACACGGCGTACTCGCTCTCCTCGGTCCGCAGCTCCGCCTGATGGCGGGCATCCGGGGACCCGGACGGCGCCCCCACCGGCTCCGGCATCGGCGGCTGCTGCGGTACGGGCTGCGGCCCCGAACTCGGCACCGGCTGCGGCACCGGACTCGGCACCCCCTGCGGTATCGAATGCGGCACCGGCTGCGGTATCGAATGGGGCACCGCCTGCGGCAGCGGGTGCGGCACCGGCGGCCGTCCGTTGTGGGCGGTCCGGTGCGGGACGGCGACGCGGTACAGCGCGTCGTCCACGACCCGCGCGGCATGGTCGCGCGCCAGCGGGTCGACGTACTCGGGCCGGTTGACGTCGATCCACGACAGGTCGTCGCCGCCGTAGCCGCGCGACGACGCCTCGGACGGGACGAACACGATGCGCGGCAGGTCGGTCCCGGCCACGCCCGCCTCCGCCGTCGAGAACGTCCACGGTGGACACTCGTCGGGCCGGAAGCAGCGCTGCGCGCCCCACAGCAGCGCCCGCCGGTACTGCTCGGGCGCCACCACCGCGAAGCGCCCCTCGGCGCCGTCGGTGAGGAGCCCGGCGACGAAGGTGACCAGCCGATCGTGGCACTCCTCGAGCGCGGCGAGGATCGTGGCGTCGTCGTCGCTCACCGCCCGCCATCCCGGTGGCATCCCCGGGAACGGGCCTTCGCCGTCGGTCCCCTCGACCGGCTCGGCGTCGGTGCGGACCCTGACCGCGTCGGCGAACGTGAGCAGCCGCGGCGGCCCGAGCAGGGCCCGGGTGCGGGTCGAGGCGCGGTGGTGGCCGTCCTTGGCGGGCCAACGGTGCAGCAGCGCCATGACGTCGTCGTACTGCAGGTAGCAGGTGCTGCCGGTGTCGTACTGGCCCTGCGGCAGCGACAGCCGGGGCAGCAGACGGTCGTACCAGAGCTCCTGCTCCGGCCTCGGCAGCGAAGAGCGGGCGGTCATGAAGCCCTTCGCCTCCGACCACTGGAACAGCATCGTGTGCACCTGGCCGCTCACTGCGCACCCCGGTGCAGCGTCCCGGCGGGCAGCACGTCCAGCTGCGCCAGCAGCGAGAGCAGCGGCTCCAGGCAGCGCTGCGGCCGGGCGCCCCGGGGGAAGCGCCCACCGGAGTCGGCGCCGCCGCCGGTCGCCGAGGCGAAGTGCAGCGTGCAGTCGCGGAAGCGGGCGAATGGCGCGAGCAGCCCGGTGCGCCCCCGGCGGTGCAGATACGCGTAGGCGTCCCGGCTCTCCTCGACGACCCGGTCCCAGTCCAGCGGCGGGACGGCCGTCGAGCGGGCGCGGATCCACCGGTCGACCGGCTCCTCGAAGCGGCCCAGGTCGCTCTTCGTCACGACGATCGCGGCGGGCATGTCGAGCCGGCCGTCGGGGCCCTGCCGGGTGGCGAGCCGGTCGATCACCGCGCCGAACGTCGCGTCGATCGTGTCCATCTCCGGGTCGGCGACGAACAGCAGCGCGTCGACGGCGGACAGGAACTGCGCCGCCCGGGTGCGCTGCTGCCGCGGCTGCAGGGTCTCCCCGGCGACGTCGAAGAACATGAGCGGCCGCGACCGGCCGTTGACGGTCACCACGACGCCGTCGGTGTATTCGACCTCGGCCACCGCGCCGGTGTGCGGGAGCATGGTGCCCTGGTCGTACAGCGGCGTGATGTGCTGCTCGCGGAAGCTGTCGTGCCCGGCCATGTCGACCGCGCCGGTCATGACGTTGAAGTTGGTCAGCCCGCCGGCGTCGATGTCGCGCACGATGCCGGCGAGCAGGTGCGTCTTGCCCGCGCCGGACCTGCCGATGACGGCGACGTTGATCGGCCTGCCGCTGCGCAGGTAGCCCACCGGCAGGTAGTGGTCGGGGCCGTCGCCGGCCCGGTTCGGGCAGCGCTGGATCGCGTGCAGCAGCAGCGACTCGCGCTGCGCCTCGGACAGGTCCGGCGTCAGCTCCAGCGCCCGGTACTTGCCGTCGACCCAGCGGCGCAGGTTCGTCCCGGTCCACTGCACGTCGTCCAGGCACAGGTAGCACCGCCGGGGTGGGTACTGCGCCTCGGGCGCGGCCTGCGCCGGCGGCCGCGACCGGAAGAACCCCCGCCGGGCCGGGCGGGCCTCCTCCAGCGCCGCGGTGGCGCGGGCCGCGCCGTGCCCGCCCGGCACACGGCCGGACCGCAGCTCCTCGTAGCGGCGGCGGCCGGCCGCCAGCCGGTCGTCGGGCTCGCCCGGGCGGCCGACCGGGGACGCGATCGACAGCCGCGCGAGCGCCTCGACGGCGGTCGGCCGGCGCGCGGCGACCGGCTCCAGCATGTCGCCGAGCAGCGCGCCGAACCGCGGCCCGAGGTCCTGCGGGCGGGGCGTGCCGTTCAGCGTCCCGGACACGATCCGCCCGAGCAGCACCCCGACGCTCCAGACGTCGTCACGAGGGTCGGCGTTGCCTTCGCCGGTACGTTGCTCCGGCGGGCTCCACGGCCCTTCGCCGAGCGGCTCGCGGGGCTCCCCGGCGAGCGCCGCCCAGGGGAACCCGTCGAGGTAGGCGTGGTGCCGGTCCCAGCGCACGGTGTCGGGGCTGATCGCCCGGTGGACCACGCCGACCGCGTCGAGGCGGGCCAGCGCGGTGAGCACGTCCACGAGCACCCGGTCGATGTCCTCGTTGAGCAGCCGGCCGAGGTGGCCGGCCAGCGGTTCGCCGGGCACCGGCTGCCAGAGCACGAACGGCTCGTCCACGTCGACCTTGTAGCCGACGATGCGCGGCAGCAGCGGCCGCTGGTCCCGCTCGCCGAAGCGGCGGTGCAGGCGCAGGCCGGCGCAGATCTCACCGTCGAGGCGGCGCTCCCAGGCGTCGCGTTCGCCGGGGGTACCGCTACCGACCAGCCGGCGCTGCAGGACCTGGTATCCGCCGCCGGCGGCGAGGTGGCGGGTGCGGAACCGGAAGCCGCCGTTGTCGAACGGGCCGCCGGAGTCGCCCGGGTCGCTCAGGACCGGCCAGGAGACCTCGTCACCGGTCGGCGTGGTGAAATCCAGGACCTCGTCACAGATCGCGCCGGACATCCCGGCCACCTCCGTCCTCGTCGGCGCGCCTGTCGCCCGCCGTGCCGTCCCGCTTGCCGGCAGGACCCGCCGGATGGATCAGGCCCTCGGCGGTCGACCAGGCGGCGTACAGGCCGGTGAGCGTCAGCACGCCCGCGACCAGCGCCTGCCACGTCCCCATGTCGGTCATGCCGCCACCTCCGCTGCGCTCCGGCGCCGGCCTGAGCCAGACCTGCAATACCGATTCGCAGCTCCTCCGCTGCGCTCCGGGCCGCTCATGCCGCCACCTCCGCTGCGCTCCGGCGCCGGCCTGAGCCACACCTGCAATACCGATTCGCAGCTCCTCCGCTGCGCTCCGGGCCGCTCATGCGGTCGCCTCCAGCTGCTCGAACTCGACGCGGGCGCGCAGCGGCACCAGGTGCAGCATCCCGGCCGACGTGCCGGCGGTCGTCCAGACCAGCTCGGCGGGGCGCGGCCGGCGCCCGGGGTCCAGGCCGTCGACCGCGTCGGCGATCGCCTCCTTGGCGCTGCCGGGCGCGAACGCGACGACGACCGCGCCGGCCGGGTCCTTGCCGATCAGCTGCAGCTGGTCGTCGGCGCACAGCTGCTGCACCGGGCCGTCGTCCAGCGCCGCCCGGCGGAAGTCGTCCAGGCCGCGCCACCAGGTGAGGACGAGCTGGTCGCGGTCGCCGCGCGCGGGCCAGCGGGGCGGCGGGTGCTGGATGCCGTCGTGCCGCACGTAGCGGTCGTAGCCGGTGGCGAGGTCGCGGGCGTCCTGCGCGACCCGGTCGGGCACGCCGTCACGCTCGCCGCGCCTGATGTCGGCGGCGCCGCGCTCCACACAGTCGACGGTGAGGGTGACGAGGTCGTGCCGGACGATCGCGTTGACCGCGCCGACGGTCGTCGCCGCCGTGTAGGGCGTCCCCTGCGGGCCGGCGTCCAGCGCCGATCCGTGCGCGAGCAGCTCGTCGCCGAGCGAGTCGAGCGTGCTGCCCAGCGTCCGCACGGCGTCGGAGGCGCGGGTACGGGCGTCGGTGAGCACCCATTCCACGGTCGCCTCGTCGTACACGTCGGTGAGCGCCCGCACGAGCCGGTCGGGCTGGCCGGCGGGCAGCCGCAGCCGCCACGCCGCGACCAGGCGACTCCACCACAGGCCGGTCGCGGCGACGGCGAGCAGCACACCGGCTCCGGCGCAGGCCCAGGCGACCTGCGCCGGCACGGGCGGGTCGTCGCCGAGGTCGTCGCCGAAACCGCCACCGAGGCCGCCACTGAGCAGCAGCGCGGCGCCGACCGCGGGCAGCGCCGCGCTGATCACCAGTACCAGCGCGACCATGGCGACGTCGCGGACGGCGGCGCGGCGGACCAGCCCGATCCGGTTGCGCCGGCCGCGCAGCAGTGCGGCGCCGAGGACGAGCAGCGCCACCACGGCACCGCCGAGCCCGGCGGCGACGGTGCGGCCGAGCGGCGACCCGGCCGCCGGGACGAGCGCGAGCAGCGGCGCGAGCACCATCAGCAGCGGCACCAGCGGGCTGCCGAACCCACCCGGCATCGCCGGGACGGAGCTCAGCTCCGCGAGGCGCTGGTCGGGGCAGGCCTGGTCGACGGACTGGACCCGGACCGCGCTGCCGGCCGGGCGCAGCGCGCTGGCGGTCTCGAAGATCTCGGTGACGAGCTGCCGCAGCGGCCGGCCCATCCCGATCCCGCCGAGGGTCGTGCGCAGGACCTGGTCGACCGCGGCCGGCTGGTCGGTGGCCGGCCCGCCGGGCGGCGGCGGCAGCGTGACCCCCTCGGCCCGCAGCTTGGCCCGGCGCTGCTCGTCGGGGCCGGCGTCGCCGGTGAGCAGCAGCCGCCGCAGCGCCTCGCGGTAGGTGTGCAGCGTCTCCGCGGACCGGCGGAACAGGCCCGGGATCCCGGGTCCGCGCTGCGGCAGCAGCGGCTGCCAGGGGCGGCCGGCGGTGGCGAGGGCCGCGCCGAGCGCCCGCGCGGCCCGTTCGGCGTCGCCGCGGGCGTGCCCGAACTCGCCGGTGGGCTGGGTCGGGTCCGGGTGCCCGAACCGGCGGGCCAGCTCGCCGCCGAGGGCCACCGGATCCTGGCCGCCCGGCTGGGCGGGGATGACCCGGTCGCCGCCGGTGACGATCGCCTCGACGGCCCGCCGCTGGGCGGCCACGAGCACGTCGCCGGCGACGCGGTTGGACACCACCCGCACCCCGGGGACGGCGACCCGCGACGGCATGGCGGCCGCGCGGGCGGCCACCTCGTCGAAGAGCTCCTTCGCGGTCAGCGCCTCGAGGAGGTCGTCGAGGTGGTTGTACCCGGCGCCGGCCGGGACGAGGACGACGACCGGCGCGGGCCCTTCGCCGGGGTTCCAGGTGATGCCGTGCTCGTCGCCGACCCACAGGACGGTCGTGACCTCGTTGCGCAGGATCGTCGGCAGCCGGACCGGCACGCCCGAGGCGTCGTCGGCCATCCCGACCGCGATGCACACGACGTGCCGCACGGCCCCGGCGTTGCGCACGACGGTCAGCGCGTCACTGTGCGCGAGCAGGTCGACGGCCCGGTCGACGACGACGACCCGGCTCAGGTCGACCTCCCGGACGCCGCCGTCCAGCCCGGCGCCCCGCTGCCGCACGTACTCGTTGAAGGTGCGGCACGCGGCCAGCGCGGCGTACTCGGTGCGCAGGTCGACCAGGAGCGTCCGGCTCTCCGGTGCCTGCGTCGTCAGCGTCGTCGTGGTCATCGCTTCGTCATCCCGGGCATCGGGACGTGGCGGGTCAGCACGGTGTGCTCCAGCTCCTCGAACGTGTTGCCGCTCGGCGCGGTGCCGAGGAAGGTGCGGCGCCGGGCGGCGGAGAACGTGTCCCGCCAGAACCCGAGCAGCTGCTTGCAGTACGGCTGGGTGCCGGCGGGCAGCCGCTCCAGCATGTCCGTGAGGATCTTGATCTCGCGCTCGACGACGACGTCGACGACGTGCACGTAGAGCGGGTCCGGGTCCTCGATGATCGTGGCGAGGCCGTTCGGGGCGGTCTCCATGAGCTTCTCGCAGAAGTTCAGCCGGATCACGTTGCTGTCGGTGAGGGTCCATTCCTCGTACGCGCGCAGCAGGCTGCCCCACGAGGAGGCGGCGCCGAACGGCTGCAGGTCCAGGACCATCCCGGTGGACGCGGGGGCGCCGCGGCGGGTGACGACCTGGATCCCGGCCGGCGAGTCCCGGTCGCCGCTGACCGTGATCTGCCCGTTCCACAGCGCGGCGAGGAACCGCTGGAGGATCTCCACGCGGTGCCGTTCGGTGGTGGCGAGCCAGTCCTGGTCGTACCCGAGCCGCTGCCGCCACGGGAGGTAGTGCTGCGGCTTCGGTGCCTTCGCCGCCTGGGACCAGTCGAGCAGGACCTGCCGCACCTCGGCGACCTCGGTGACGCCCATGCCGCCGCGGGCGAACACGACCGTGATCAGCTCGGTGTTCACGGCGCGGAACTCGGGCGGCGCGACGTTGTGCCCGTGCGGCAGCTTCAGCGTCTCCCGCAGGAACCGCTCGACGTCGTCGTCGGGCGCGCCGGCCGGGTACACCACGAGCGTGTCCAGCTTCCCGGTGCCCTCGGGCACGAACGCGGCCGGGATCATGCCGGCGAGCGCCGAGACGAACCACTGCACGTCGTTGTGCGCGACGGCCGCCTCGTCACGGGTCGCGGCGGCGCGCAGCAGCTGGCTCATGTGCGGCAGCAGCGGCGCCTCCTCCTGCTGCTGCTCGCTGCCCCGCAGGATCTGCACCACCTGCTGCTTGAGCAGGCCGAGCAGGATCTGCAGGCCGTGCTCCGGGCCGCGGCCGGGGGTGAGGCTCTCGGTGAGCGCCGCCCGCCAGCCGTCGGGACCGAGGACCGCGGCGATGATCTCGCCCTCGGTCGCGTTCGGGCGGATCTTCTTCGCGGCGTACCGGTCGGCGAGCCGGCGCAGCATCCGCTCGTAGGTCAGCTCCAGCTCGGTCCGCAGCGGCAGCAGGAACGTGACGCCGACCCGCGACCGGTAGAGCTCGTCGGCGCGCCGGTTGTAGTCCTCCTCGCTCTTGCCTGCGTGGTTGGCGAGGGCGTCGACGAGCGCCCGCAGCTTCTGGCCGAACCGGTCGACCCGCGGGTGCCAGAGGGCGCGGTGGTCGTTCCAGGCGGCGTGCCAGCAGCGGTTGGTGCGGTAGCGGTACCAGGCGTTCTGGGTCTCGATGCTCTTGCGCACGGCGGGGTCGGCGACGGTCACCCGGATCACCCCGCCGAACCCGTTCTTGATCGCGGCGGGCTGGGGCGCCTGGATGCGCCAGTCCTGCGACGGCGGCTCGGGCTGCTGCCGGCGGTTCTCCATCACCCCTTCGACGCCCATCTTGTCGATCTGCTCGGCGAGGGCGGAGTCGCCGCAGAAGACCCGCTTCAGCCGCAGCAGGTCGATCTCGTTGAGGACGTGCAGCGCGCCCTCGACCGGGTTGAAGTCCCGGGCGAGCTCCGGCGACCGCCGGGCGAGGGACTGGTCGAGGCCCGTCAGGCCCTCCTCCATCCGCTTGACCCGGGTGCGCAGCATGTTGACGATGTCGGTGGCGCCCCGCACCGCGGCCGGCTCGCGGAACGGCTGCTCCTCCCGCGCCCACACGGCGCCGACGCCGGAGGCGTTGAAGAAGTTGCGGATGTGGTCGAGGTTGGACTCGGCCCGCCCGGGCGGCGCCGGCAGCAGCTCCCGCACGCCCCTGGCCAGCATCCGGCCGGCGAACATGTCGGCGAGGTCGTCGAAGGGCACGGTCAGCGACCCGACCAGGCTGGTGGAGACGCTGCGCTGGCCGATGCCGGTCTTGGAGATCAGCTGCCGCTCGTGGCTGCCGTTGATGAACGTCGCGGCGAAGGACTGCTGGCTGTCGGTCCCGCCGATGGCCTGCTTCGGCTGCTCCAGGCCGACCAGCGACAGGATCAGCGCGACGATCGAGCGGTGCAGGTCCTCCCGGTCGATGCCGGCGGTCTTGCTGAACAGGAACGCGGTCTGCGCCGCGCCCAGGCGCATCAGCACGTCGCCCTCGTTGGGGTAGGTCACGTGCAGACCGCGGCTGACCAGCTCGGCGCTGAGCGCGCCGTGGTTGCGGTTGTCCTGGTTGAGGTCGTCGATGAGGCGGAACAGGTCCAGCAGCGACCGGCCGGCGTTGAGCGAGGCGGCCATCCCGCCGCCGCGGCCCTCGTCGAACGCCGACGGCATCAGCACCAGCGGGTAGATGTTCGCCTTGACGTTCGCGCGGGCGAACGCCGAGTCGATCAGGTGCAGGTAGTCGTAGAAGATGCCGGCGCCGGTGCCGCCCGCGACCGAGAACGCCACGAAGACGTCGACCGGCTGCAGCGCCGTCTCCAGGTCGCGGTTGAGCACCCGCAGGTCCGCGGCCGAGGTGTTGATCGCGCCGATCGCCTGCGTGATCGGGTGCCGGACCGCGTCGATGTTCTGCGAGACGGTCTCGAAGATCGCCGCCCGGCCCACCGTCGGCAGCTGCCCGGCGCCGAGCCCGAGCGGCACCACCATCGGCTCCCGCTCGGGTCCCGGCAGCCAGCTCTCCACGAAGTCCGGGGCCTGGATCCGCAGGTTCCGGGCGACCTGCGGGTAGCTCTCGAACGGCGGCAGCAGGTCGTACGCGTAGGAGGCGGTCTTGCTCGCCACGTCCGCGTAGGACTCGTTCGGCACCGAACGGCGGCGGAGCTGGCTGAGCTCCTCCTGGCTCAGGTCGGCGTAGATGAACTGCAGGCAGTGCGGCAGCTCGTACGGCTGCAGGTGCTGCAGGTTGTACTCGGGGCCACGCAGCCGCATACCGTCGGCGCCGCACAGCTCCTCCCGGAGCCGGCGCTCCAGCTCCGCGCCGACCCGGCAACCGGTGCCGCCGAGGCCTACGAACATGACCGGGTGATAGATATGCATGGGGTCCCCTAGAGATATTCAGGCGCTCGGTTGGTGGGGCTGGTGCCTTCGTGCTGGGGCGGGTCGTAGTCCCGCTGCTTCGGGACCTGTCCCGAGTCCCGCACCGCGATCGAGTAGCCGCCGGGCAGGTGTGGCAGGTCGACCGCCGGGCCGTCGGTGAGGAGCTCGAGCGGCTTGCCGGCGCCGGGGTGCTCCAGCAGCACCCCGCTCTTGCCGCCGCGGCGCGCCGTGTAGGGACCCTCGCCGGTGTTGGTGGACCGCAGGCCCGCCGGGTCGCGATGGTCCTGGGGCACGAGGATGTCGAAGTCGAACCGGTTCGAGCGGTGTTCGGGCTCGGGCCCCAGCACGCCTCCTTGCTGCTGGTTGCCGCGGTACAGCGCGAACTGCAGCCCCCTGACGTCCTGCCCCCGGACCCGCGCGACGAGCATCAGCGCGGCCTTGACGGCGGCGGCGGCCAGCAGGACCGCGGCGCCCACCAGCCACCAGAAGTACCGCTGCGGCCAGGACGGGCGCTCGGTGACGGTCACGCCGAGCGGGGTGTTCGTCAGCACGTCCCCGCTGGCGGCGTCGACGAGCTGCAGCACGCCGCCGGACGGGCCGACGGCGTCCTTCGCGAACGCCAGGCTGAACTTGAACTCGCTCTGGCCCGGTGCCGCCGCGGCCGTGGCCGGGGAGACCGACACCGACCCGCTCCGGTTGAGGTCCTTGACGAGCAGGCGGACCTCCTTCGGCGCGGTGCCGCGGTTGGTCACCCGGACGACCCCGGACCGGGTCGACCCCGCCTCCGCGGGAGCCCGGTCGAAGGCGATCTGCGCGTTGACGTCCGTCGGCTTGCCGGGCTCGAAGGTCTCGGAGTGCTCGTCGGCGGCGACGCCCGTGCCGCTGGCGACGCCGCGGACGGTGTACCGCCCGGAGGCGTTCGCCGGGAGCTGGAACGAGGCGCTGTAGATCGCGTCGCCGGCCTTGGCGTCCGCGTCCTTGCCGTCGTCGAGCAGCGCCACGCTCGTGTCGGCGCCGGCGCCGGTGAGCCGCGCCGAGAACGTCAGCCCCTCCAGGATCTTCGGGTCGGTGATCTCCAGCGAGCGGGTGTGCGGGCGCATGTACACGGTGAAGGCCTGCCCCGGCGCCGGGCTCGGCGGGTCGAGGACGAACACCGAGCGCAGCACGCCCTGCCACAGCGCGCTCGCGGTGACCAGCTGCTTGGACATCCCGCCGGGTGCGACGAGCTTGACGGCCCAGTCCCCCGGCTTCGGGTTGCGGATCCGCAGCGCCTCGACGGTGCCGCTGTTGCCGGCCAGCTCGAAGGTCGAGCCGTCGGCCTCGCCGCTGCTCGGTGCCTTCCGCCCGTCCGGGTCGGTGAAGGTGACCGACACGGCGGGGTCGGCCTTGTAGACGGTGATGGTGCCGTCGGTCGCGATGGCGGGGATCGGCACCTTCAGGGTGACCTCGCCGCCACCGTCCAGGGTCGTCGGCTCGGCGAACGAGCTGCCGCCGCACCGAGCGGTGGCGAACGCCTCCTGCATCGACTTGAGCAGCCGCGCGCCGCCGGAGTCCTGGACCAGCGTGGCCTTCGGCGTGACCTCCCGGCCGTCGCACTGCGCCCGGCCGCCGTTGGCGGCGAAGAACTCCAGCATGGTCTGGTCGATGTCGCCGCCGAAGCCGAGCGGCCACACCTGGACGCCGCGCTCCTTGGCCTTCGGCAGGACCTGCCGCCGCAGCAGGTCCTCGGCGTGCTGCTGCTGGGCGGTGTCGTTCGGCCCGTAGGAGGTGTCGCCGCGCACGTCGAGCCGGCCGTCGGTGAGCAGGAACAGCACCTTCGGCCGGTCGCTGCCGCCGAGGTCGGAGATGCCCTGGTTGAGCGCGGCGACGAAGTCGGTGTCGTCGCCGTCGCCGCCGGCGCGGAGGTTGATGTTCTGCTGGATGCACCGGCCCATCGCCTCGCGGTCGGCGGCGCCGGCCCCCGGCCGCAGCTCGCACCGCTGCGACTCGACGGCGGGCTTCGTGCCCCTGCTGGCGAAGCCGAAGACGATCACCCGCGACTGCGCCGACAGCTCGCCGAGCGCGATCGTGGTCGCGGCCGCCTTCTCCTGTATGACGGCTTCCGGGCGGAGACTTCCCGACTCGTCCACCGCCACGACGACGTCGATGGGCTTGACCTCGCCCTCTTCCGCGGCCGCCGGCCCCGCGCCTGCGAATACACCGGCACAGGCGGCCAGGGCGACAAGTGCCACCCGTGCAGATACGCCTCGCGTCACGGTTTGCCGTCCTCTCTGCGGTCGAACCCCGTTTCGCCGCATCCCTGACGGACAGCGCTTCCGGCAGCACGTCTCCGCGACCGGTCGCGGTCGCATGTCCGTCAGTCAGGACGGATGGAGGGCACCTCGATGGAGGGTTTTCTCGCCGGTACGGGCGGCGTGGACCACCCGGCCGCGATGGACGGCGGCGGGCCGGGTGAGCCGTTACGGCTGGGGGTCGCCCTGGGCGTCGTCCTGGGGCTCGCCGGCGGGGGCGTCGGCCTCCAGGGCGCGGCGGCGGGACTCCACGGTCTCGGCCACCGCTTCGGCGTCCGCGCCCGACGCCACGGCGGCGTCACGCAGCGTGCCGAGCTCGGCCCGCAGGAGCTGGGCAAGCTGGTCGCGCTGCTGCGGTGACAGTTCCATGGCACACCGAGGTTAACAGCCACCGGCCCGGCGGGCCGAGCGCAGCGGCGAATGACGGGTCGCCGCGGCCGTCGGGTCAGGGCGGTGCATCCGGCCGGAGCGCCCCGGCGGTGCGGGTGGGGGCGAGGGCGGCGGCGAGCCGGGCGGCGTACGGGCCGGCCGCCCCCACGAACGCGGGCGCCGCCGAGGCGACGGTGGCGGCGGCGGGGTGACCGGCGGGCAGCAGCTCGGCCGCGGCCAGCAGGTGCCCGGCCGCGGTCACCCGGTCGGCGTCGCCGGCGCCTGGCTGCAGCCGGGCGCGCAGCAGGTGGGCCACGGCGAGGACGAGCCGGTCGACGCCCGCCGTGGCGGGGTCCGCGTCCTCGGCGCCGTAGACGATGGTGGTCGCCAGGCCCACGAGCTCGTCGACGGCCCCGGCCGCGGGAGGCTCCACGGCCGCCCCGACCAGCACGGCGGCCAGCACGTGCAGCGCGCCCGGCCCGTCCGCGGCCCGGTCCGGGGCCTGGTCCGACGCCTGGTCCGACGCCTGGTCTGAGGCCTGGTCTGAGGCCTGGTCTGGGGCCTGGTCCGACGCCTGGTCCGACGCCTTCTCTCGGGCTTGGTCTGGGGCTTGGTCTGGGGTGCTTGCCGCCTCCGTGGCGAGGGCCGACACCGTGTCCAGCAGGACGAACCGCAGCGCGTCGAGGTCGAGCGGGGCGGCGAGCCGGGCACGCAGGGTCGGGGCGTCCGTCGGGGTGTCCATCGCGCCGCCCGCCCCGTCACTGCCCACTGTGGACGAGTCCGGCCCACGCCGCGACCCGCGCCGGGTCCGTGCCGGCCAGCCGGCGGGTCAGCGCCTCCGGCATCGCCGGCGGGACCTCGCGCCGGGGGTCGAGCATCCACAGCTGCGCGCGGCGCAGCGCGTCCCACGCCGGGCGGCGCTCGACCATGAGGTGGTGGTGGAACATGTACACGAGGACGGAGGTGTCCTGGTCGGGGGCGCTCCACTGGGTGGACAGCACGGTGCGGACCCCGGCGGCGAGGAACGCGGCGCCGAGGCCGAACGCCGCGTCGTGGCCGCGCCCGGCGACGCCCGTGCGGCAGGCGGCCAGGACGACGAGGCCGATGGCCCGGTCCGGCACCTTCGCCAGCAGCGCCACGAGCTCCTCGGCGGTGAGCCGCCCGTCCGGCCCGGCGAGCACGAGGTGCGAGGTGGTGTCGCCGGCCGCCGGCTGGCTGACCCCGTGGCAGGCGAGGTGCAGCATCGCCCCGGCGCCGGGCCGGCCGCTGGTCAGCCAGTCGCGCACCTCGGCGGCGGTGCCGGCGCCCGACGCGCTGGTCGTGCCGTCGGGTCGGCGGCCGACGTAGCGGGCGCCGGGGTAGAACGAGCGGTGGACGGCCTCGGCCCCGATCCGCGCCGCGACCAGGTCGATGGTCCCCTCGCCGGTCCGCGGGTCGGCGACGACGAGGCCGACGGGCAGGAGCGGCACCGCGGACGCCGCCGCCGAACGGCACAGCATCCGCGCCGAGACGGTCTGCGAAAACGCCACGAGCCGCACGGCGTGGGTCCCGTCGCCGCGCCGCGCCGCCTGCCACGGCACCCGCGCGAGGTCGCTCACCGGCACGAGCACCACCCGCGGCGGCCGTCCACCGGCCGCCGGCGGCAGGGCCGGCAGGAGCCGCTCCACGAGCGGCCCGACGGCGGCCCCCCAGGCCCAGTCGCACAGCGCGTCGAGGCTCCCCGCGACGGCCTCGCCGCCCGGCGCGGCGGCACCCGGGTCCGGTGCGCAGACCGCGGCGAGCAGACGCTCGACGCCGGCGTCGGGGACCAGGCCCGGCAGCGCCATCAGGCTCGGCGGACCGACGGCCGGCACCATGACCGCCCAGCCGGGCATCCGGTCGGTGCCGGGCACGAGGTAGACGAGCGCGTCGGTGTCCAGGGCCGCGAGTGCGGCGCGGATGTCGGGCAGCCCCGGCGGGTCGAGCAGGCCGGCGAGCGCCGGGTCGCCGCCGTCCCCGTCGCCGTCCCCGTCCTCGGACAGCGCCGCCCGAGCGGCGGTGCGCAGGTCGGCGGGAATGCCCCCGGCGCCGCCGGTGACCATCCGCCAGCGGGTGGCGAGTCCCGGCCGCCCGGCCCGGTCGAGCCGGGCGGCGACGTCGACGAACTCCGTGGCGGCGAAGAGCGCGAGCCCTCGCCCGACGTCGAGCGCCTGCACGGCCGCGGCGAGGTCGTCGCCCACGAGACAGCGACGGGCGATCTCCAGCGCACTGCCGGCGGCGTCGCGGGCGGCCGCCCGGGCGGCGGCCGCGTCGCGCTGGAGCAGCACGTCCCAGGCACAGCGGCGCAGCCCCGCCGGCACAGCGCCGCGCGCGAGGACGAACCCGGCGTCCAGCGGGTCGTGCATGCCGTCCTCCTCCATGAGTCCCGGCAGCCGTGTTTATGCCGCCATCTCCACCACGCCCCACCACCCGACGAACCGGCCGCGCCGCCTTCGCCGCACACCGCTGGACGGCCGGGGGTCAGCCGCGGGTGGAGGACGTGTTCCGGCGGCGGCGCGGCCGGTGTCCGGCCGCACCGCCGCGGGTGGGACGGGTCATGCCTGGAGGTCGATGCCGAGGATGTCCAGGACCGCCCTGGTGATGCGGGCCATCGCCGTCTCGTCGGCGAGCAGGAGCGTGATCCGCTCGCCGGGGTCCGCGCCGGTGCCGGGGACCAGGTCCAGGTCCTCGGCGCCGCTGCCGGAGCGGAAGGTCAGGTCCAGGACGATGCCGACCGCCTCGACCGGGTCCTGGCCGGCCCGGATCCGGCGGTCGATCGCCTGGACCGCGGCCGCCGCCAGCTCGGCGAGCCGGGCGTCGTCGTTGTCGTGGCGCTCGCTGAGGGCCAGGTGCGGCTGCTCGAACAGGGCGGCCGAGTCGGGGTCCGAGCGGGGCGATGGCGTCACAGGTGCCTGCTTTCTGCCGAGCGGTCGCTCGACGAAGTTCGCGTACCACGTCGTGCTCTGCCGCATCGCCGCGAGGACGGTCTCCACGTCCGCCGCGACCGCCCGCTCGCTGCCGAGCGGCTCCCCCGTGACCTTCGAGCGCAGCTCGGCCCACGCGCTCAGCGGCCAGAGGCCGGTGCCGGCGGTGGCCGAGACGCCGACCCAGACGAGGATCTCGATGGCCAGCGTCGTGTGCCACGGGTCGTGGCGCAGCGCCGTGGCGAGCCAGGCGGGCATCCGCGGACGCTGGAGCGCCCCGACGGCGCCCCGGCGGCGGCGGTGGCCGTCGACGGTCGCCGGGGTGAGCCGGCGGACGATCCAGCCTTCGAGGTTGTGGATCGGCACCTTCGCGTTGCGGAGGAGGTCCTCCATCACCGCCTCGACGTCGTCCTGGAACCGATCGAGGCAGTCGGGGCGCAGCCCGGCGATCGACGCGGCGCACGTCGGATGTCCGCGCTGCAGCTCGAAGCGCCGGGTGTGCTGTTCGAAGACGAGCGGCCAGACGACGTCGTAGGCGCCGGCCGTGAGGGCGGTGTAGTCGTTGCTGCCGATGGTGTCGCTCGCCCGGTGTGCCAGCTCGCCGACGCGGGCGAGATCGCGCACCGTTTCCGTCGATTCGGGCACCTCAGAATCCTTTCGCCTGCTAATGCTGCAACAGTGCCCGAGCGCCCCCGCACCGGAAAAGACCATTACGCAAAAGATCCCACTACCCGCATCCAATGACGTTCCTTCGGCTTTCTGCCGTCCGTCGATCGGACGGGTCCCGGCACCCGATATCCCGACCCTTTCATTGGACAAGTACTGGCCAAGTTCTGCGCAATAGTGCGGACATTGAAGAGTGACGTGGTCTGAGCGCCGGAATGGGGGCTTACGCTGGCGCCCGTCGAATCTTCGCGGGAGCAGTTCGAGAGGGGGACCGGTGTCCGCAGAGGACGATCTCGTGCGCGAGCTGGTGCGGATCCGCCGGGGGTGGGGGCTGGACAGCCACGACCTGCGCGCCCGGGTCGGCGAGCGGCTGGCCGCGCTGTGCGGTGTCGAGCCGACCGACAGCGACCGCGACGTCCGCGACCGGCTGCTCACCTGGCTGGGCTCGCACGTCGTGGACCTCCCGGCGGAGCTGGCCCGCACGACCGCGGTGGCGTTCGCGCTGGAGCGCGGCGTCCAGCACCGGCACCTCACCCAGCGGGTCGAGTGGCTGGCCCGGGAGCAGTCGTGCGCGCCGCGGACCGTTCGCCGGCGGATGGACCACGCGCTGCGCCTGGTCGTCCGGGCCGCCCTGAACCGGCAGGAGCACCGGGGGACGGCCGGCCGGCGGCTGCGCTCGCTGCGCGCCGTGCTGCACCTGGGCGACGGCATGCTCCAGCTGCACGAGGCGTGCGAGACCGTCGACGTCACCGAGCCCGCGGGCCGCCGTCCGGCGAGGCTGCCCGCCACGCACGAGTCGTGGCTGTCGCAGGGTAGGACCGGCTCGCACTACACGGTGGTGCCGCTGGTGCCCTGTGCTCGGTTCGAGGTCGAGGTGCGCCTGTCGCCCGGCACCCGCCTGCGCATCCACCGGCTGGAGGCGGCACCCCCGGGCAGCGCCGGCGAGGAGCCCCCGGCCGTGGGGACCGCCGGCGACGCCGTACACGCGGAACAGGACGACCGGGACGGGCAGGACGGGCGCCGTGGGCTGCGGCTGGTCTTCGACGACCTGGTGCCCCGGCACGGCTACGGGCTGGTGTGGACCGGCGGCGAACACGTCCCGTCCCCCTCTCCCCCGATGGACTAGTCATCGCGTTCCGGCGCCTAGTCAACGTTGCCGATATCGATCGTCTCCGCAGGTCGAGAGGCTTCTTGCGTACCTCTCGAGCGACGAGGAGCACGCAGATGACGACCCTTCGACCGACCTTCGAACCGGAGCCGGAGCCTCTGCACGCGGTGCTGGCCCGGCTCGTGCACCACGTGCTGAACGGCCCCGTCGCGCCCACCACCCGGCGGCTGCTGCACACCGCGTCCGGCGGCGACCCTCAGCTGCTGCGGGCCCTGGTGACGAGCGCCCTCGCCGACGGGACCCTGGTGTGGCAGTCGGGGCGGTGGCGCTGGGCCCCGGACCTGTCGCAGGCGAGCCGGACGACCGGCCTGATCGAGGCCCGGGCGTTCACCATGAAGCCCGACCAGCTGGCCGCCCTGCGGACCCTCACCGCCACCGGCGCCGAGCCGTTCGCGGCCGTCACCCAGGCGCTGGGCGACCGCACCGACCCCGGCGACGCCACCGACGAGACCCGGCTGACCCGCCGCGAGCGGGAGGTCCTCACGATGCTGGGCAGCGGCCTGAGCACCAGGGGCATCGCCCAGCGGCTGTGCCTGTCGCAGCGGACCGTGGCCAAGCACCAGGAGAAGGTGTACCGCAAGCTGGGCACCTCCGACCGGCTGACCACCGTCCTGCGGGCGCAGCGGCTGGGCCTGCTGAAACCCGGTGCGTGAGCCGCCACGCAGGCAGGGCCCGGACGCCGCACCCGGCGTCCGGGCCTCGGGAGCGCAGCGGCTCCGGGAGCCTCAGGAGATCTCGCTCGGCCTGGTGTCGCGGTCCAGCTCGTCGCCGTCCACGACGACGACCTCGGCGACGCGGCCGTTGAGGTACACGGTGACCGGCCGCTCCTCCTTGTCCAGCAGGGCCAGCCGGGCGGTGGTGGCGCTCTCCATCGCGGACTGGACGTTCTGGACGACGGAGGTGAACTGGTCTGCGTGGATGCCGTACTCGTGCTGGCCGATGACGATCCGCTTGGTGCCCATGACGGTCTTCCTCTCAGAAAGGTGGAGCGTTGCGATGGACGCCGGGCAGCTCAGGCGACTGCCTCGACGGTGAACGAGAACGAGAAGTCCTGCGCGCGGCGCAGGGTCCCGTCGGCCGGGTGCCGCCCCGCGCCGAACCCTTCGTGGGCCAGCAGGGAGGTCCGGTAGAGCCCGATGCTGTCGCCGACGGCCCGGCGCAGCAGCTTGTAGGCGACGTTGACGACGACGGCCCCGGCGCCGATCGCGGCGACCGCGAGGGCCGCCTGCGGCGCGGCGAGGGCGAGGCCGGCCAGGGTCGTCGCCGCGCCCTGCACCTCGGGGTCGCCGAGCTCGGCGCGCATCATGTCGCTGAGCTCGAGACTTCCGGCCGAGTCGCGGGACACGAAGACCGCGATGTCGAGGAAGTCGGTCGCCGGCCCGTGGTAGACCAGCAGCTTGTCCAACGGCAGCCGGTCGCCGTCGCGGACGTTGGCGAAGCGCTGGGTCTGCGCGGTGTAGACCGGCATGCCCGGGTGCGATCCGCCGGTCAGGACCACGGCGTCGACCCGGACGTCGGCGCCGAACAGGGCCCGGTTGCGGTGCACGACCAGCTCGCCGAGGCGGACGGCCACCCGTTCGGGCGCCGCGTCGCGCGCGGTGAACGACGGCGTGAACAGCCGCGCCGCCGGGTCCGGACGGTCGTCGATCGCAAAGGCGACCTCCTCGGCCACCGGTGCGGGCACCGGGCTCAGGTCGAAATCGATGAAGCGGACGGTGTACTGGATCTGCGGGCCGGACGACCTCACCATGTCGCGCGTGCCCCCTACAGCGATCTGACGGACAAGCTCCTCGAGCGGCGACGGCCAGTAGCCCTTCCGGCTGGTGTACGCGGCGCCCTGCTCCAGCACGGACAGGTCCTGCGGGCGGTCCGACGCCACGACGACGAGGCTCTCCGGGCGCACCGCGCTCGTGTCCAGACCGTCGGACCAGCTCAGCGGTACACCCTCCAGCCGCCCCGTCATGTCGTCGAGGCCGAAGAGGTAGTACTGCCCCGGGTCGAGGCGGATGCCCGACGGGCTGAACCTGGTCTGCAGGCTGATCGCGCCGCCGACGCCGATGTCGACGAGCGCGACGTGGACCGTCCGCTCGCCGGTGTTGCCGATCCGCACGAAGACCCGCTCGTCGCGGTACAGGACCTCCCCGGTGTGGCGCAGCGGCTGCTCGGCGCCGTCCACGACGCGGCCCCACTCCAGGCTGATCCGCGCGTCCAGGGCGAACCTGGGGTCGTCGTGCAGCTCGCGCAGCCGGGCCGCGCGGGCGAGCCGCACCAGGTCGATCTTGACCAGGCCGGCCTGCGAGCCGCCGGCCGGGCGGGGCGGGTGCAGCGGGCCGAACCGGTCCCGCAGCGCCATGCCGCCGGCGCCGTCGAGGACGACGTCCGCGACGGTGGCCTCGCCCCGCTCCGCCGGTCGCAGCAGGGGCGTCGTGCCGATGGCCAGGCGGAGCTCCTCGGCCCGCGGGTCGTCGGGGATCCCGACCGGCAGGCTCGGCTCGGACGAGCGGGTCTGAAACGCCCGCGCCCCGGGTGGCACGGCGGTCCACGTGCCGGCGAAGGTCACGTGGGCGTGCACCTCCAGGGACCCGACCCGGTCGACGACCGCCGACCCGACCGCGTGCGCCGGGTCGGCCTCCATCGCCCCGGCCGGCATGACCGCGAACTCGTCGCCGAGCCGGATCCCCAGCAGCGGTGCGACCTGCAGCGAGATCCGCTCCGGGTTGGCGCCCGGCACGACCCGCAGCGCGCCGGCCGCGTCCGGGACCCGGGTGGAGAAGATCACCCGGTCGGCGGCGACCCCCTCGGCCTCGGGGCGCTGCGCCGGGGCGAGCGCGAGGACCTCCCGGCGCACCCGGTCCATCAGCGACGACCAGGTCACCGGCAGGTCGCCGGCGTCGCGCAACGCCCGGACGAACGCGTCGGTGAACATGCCCGTCCGCACGCCGTGGGCGTTCGTGTACTCGTACGCGGCCTCCTCCGGCGCGCAGGCGACCAGCCGCACCGCGAGGTCGCTGCCCAGGATGTCCCTGGGGAGCCCGCCGAGGCGCTTGAACCTGTCGAGCTCCTCGGCGACGTGCTCCTCGGCCCACTCGTACGGGTAGTGCAGGGCCTTGACCCTGAAGTCGTCGCGCGACACCAGCGCGGAGTGACACGCGTCGATCATGACCGCGACGTTGTCCGTCTTCCCGGTGAGCAGCGCGAGCAGGCTCGACAGGGTGGCCGCCGTGATGCCCCGGAAGTCGCCCTCGGTCGACTTCTCCAGGTCGTTCGGCACGATGAACTGCACCGAGGGCCGGCCCTGCCGCGACGGGTGCCGCTCGTCCGGCGGGGCGAGCAGCCGGCCGCCGTGCCCGCTGTAGTAGACGAAGACCGAGTCGCCGGCGCCGGTCTGGGCGATCAGCTGCTCGTAGGCGTCGAGAATCCCGGCCCGCGAGGCCGCTTCCCCGGTGCACCGTTGAATGGCGAATTCCCGCCGCGAGAGCGCGTCGGCCATCGCGTCGACGTCGTTTTCAACTCCGGCGAGCCCGTTGGTCTGCGCGCCGATCAGCAATGCCTTCCGCGCCACAACGCCCCCTCAGCAAGGTGGGTGAAGAAATCCACCCCGGACGTTATTGGCTGCGCGGTGCGGCAGTCACTAGCCGACGACTACGTTGGTTCACGTATTGCGCAGGACCGCCCTTGTGGGCAAGCACTTCCGGTATCGGGCGACACCTACTCCTACGAATCGGCGAACAACTGGAGCCGTTGTGCCGCCATCGCGGCCATCTGCCGGTTCTCGACATCCGCTTTCCGAAGGATGCTGCCGACATGGACCGCCACGGTCCGCTCGGCGATACCCAGTCTCCTGGCGATCTTCCGGTTGGTGTCGCCGGCGGTCAGCAGTTCGAGCACCTCCATCTCCCGGCCGGTCAGCCCCCAGGGGACCGCCGGTCGCCGCTGCTGCGGAATGGCCGCCTGCGGCGGGACGTCGGACGTCTCGGCCGGCCGCACCGGGTCCAGCTCGACGCCGGCCGCCCCCGCCAGCTCCTCGACGGCCCGCATCAGCGGTTTCGCCGACAGCTCGCGGGCCAGCCCGTTCGCGTCGCCGGCCCAGCGGGTCACCGTCTCCTTCGGGCCGGTGCGCACCGCCGCCTCGGCCGCGCGCCACAGGGCGTAGGCGCGGTGATAGGGCCGCTCCAGCCGGGCCCAGCCGGCGGCGACCCGCTCCCACTGCCCGGCGGTGGCGGCGGACCGCGCACGGTCCAGCTCCGCCCGGCACTGCGCCGCCAGGACGTCGACCTCCGACCCCGGCTCGGCCGGCCGGGCCCGGTCGAGCAGCGGCTCCAGCGCCGCCAGCCGCCCGGCGAGCGCCTCCTGGTGCCGCTGCCGCCCCTCGCTGCGCGGCACGTCGGCGGCCGCCCGCAGCGCGCTCGCCAGGAACCGCAGCAGCGACAGCACGTGCTCCGTGCCCTTGAGCAGGTCGATCCAGCGGTCGACGGCCTCGGCCGCGGCGTCGTGCTCCCGCTGCCAGAGCGCCAGCTCGATGAGGCAGCAGGCGAGCGGGCTGAGGAACCGGGGGTCCGTGCCGGCGTCGGCCCGCAGGTCCCGGAGCAGCTCGGCGGCGCGGCCGAACCGGCCGCGGGCGACGTGGATCTCGGCGAGGGTGAGCCGCGGGTACCGGGTCTCCCGCACCGGCCGGTCGCGGATCGCGCCGGTCAGCAGCGACTCGGCCTCGTCCCACCGGCCGAGCATGACCAGCGTGGTGCTGACGTTGTTGGCCAGCACCCGGGTGCTCTTGGTCTGCAGCCCGGCCGCCTCGCAGCGGTCGAGCTCGTCCAGCGCGACCGCCGCCGACTCGGCCAGCCGGCCGGCGTGCTCCAGGGCGACGGTCAGGTTCCCGTAGGCCCGGTGCAGGTCCTCGAGCTGGCTGACCTCCTTGGCGATCGCGACGGCGGAGAGCAGGTCGGGGATGCCCTGGTCGGGCTCGTCGAGCAGGGTCAGCGCCACCCCGACGGTGTTGAGGGCGCGCCCCTCCTCGGCCCGGGCCCCCGCCTTGCGGGCGTGCCCGACGGCGGTGCGGGCCGCCGCCAGCCCGTCCCGGTAGTGCCCGGACTGCAGCTGGACGGTCGCGAGCGCGGCGAGCACGCGGGCCTTCGCCGCGCTGGGCGGCTCCAGCGGCAGGAGGGTGTCGGCCCGGCGGTAGGCGACCACCGACGCCTCGTTGTCGCCCTGCTCCCACAGGTACCGGCCGAGCCGCTCGTGCAGCTCGCCGGCGCGGACGGGCCGCTCGCCCGCGTCGACCCCGTCGATCGCGCGGCGCAGCAGCTGGAGGGCCTTGTCGAGGTCGCCGGCCCAGCGGGCGGCCTCGGCGGCGGAGGCGAGCAGCCGGTCCTCGGTCGTGCCGGCGACCGCGGCCGCGTCCGGGACCAGCTGCCAGAGCCGGTCCAGCACCCGCTCGTAGTGGCTCTGCGCGACCCGGAACGCCTGGCTGCGCTCGGCCTCCGCGGCCGCGGCGAGCGCCGCCCGCAGCGCCTGCGGCCAGCGGCGGGCCTCGAACCAGTGGTGGGCCAGCGTCGCGGCCGGGTTGCCCTCGGTGGCGAGCGACGGGTCGGCGGTGAGCGCCTCGGCGAGCAGGGTGTGCAGCTCGCGCAGGTGCCCGGGGCCGAGGTCGTCGAGGACCACCTGGCGCAGCAGCGCGTGGCGGAAGTCGTACGTCAGCCGCTGCGGGTCCAGCTGCAGGATCTGCCGGTCGTCGCAGACCCGCAGCGCGTTGTCGAGCACGCGGGGGCGCAGTTCGCAGACCGTCGCCAGCAGGTCGTAGCCGACGGGCTGGCCGGCCACGGCGTCGGCGTCGACGACGTTCCTGGCGTCCTCGCCGAGCGGGTGCAGCCGCGAGTGCAGCAGGTGCTCCAGCGAGTGCGGCAGCTGGCCCGCGGACGGGTCGGTGAGCCGGCCGTCGACGATGAGCTCCTCGGCGAAGAACGCGTTGCCGCCGGTGAGCCGGTGGTACTGCCGCACGACGGCCGGCTCGAGCTCCTCGGCGACGGACGCGCCGAGCAGCTCGCCGAGCTCGGTCTCGGTGAAGGCGGGCAGCCTGATGTGCTCGACCCGTGCGCTGAACGTGGTCTCCGCCAGCAGCGCCATCAGCCGGCTGCCCTCGATGTCCCGGCCGGGCCGGTAGCTGAAGACGAACAGCACCCGCTCGTCCGTGCGGTACTGCACCAGGTACGACACCAGGTCGAGGGTCGACGGGTCCGCCCAGTGCAGGTCCTCGAAGACGAGGATGGTGGGGCCGTTCGCGCCGAGATGGTCGAGCATGCGCAGCACCGCGCCGAAGACCCGCATCTGCGACACGGGCTCGGCGGCGGCGCCGGTCGCCGGCCCGCCGCCCGGCAGGCCGGCGATCAGCTTGGTCAGCTCGGTGTACGCCGGCCCGCCGTACTTCGTCACGTAGTCGTCGCCGTGCGCCCGCACGAGCCGCCGGATCGCGTCGACCAGCGGCGCGTAGGGCACGCCGACGCCGAGGTTGATGCACGCCCCCGACAGCACGTGCAGCCTGCCCGCCGGCCCCGCGGCGGCGACGGCCGCCGCGGTGAACTCGCTGATGAGCCGGCTCTTGCCGATGCCCGCCTCGCCGGCGATCAGGACGGTGCCGGTGCCGGCGGGACCGCCGGCGCCACGCAGGAGATGCCGGAGCCGGTCGAGCTCCGTGCGACGCCCGACGAACGCGCGGGCCGTCCGATCGCCTGCCATTGCGCCATCGTGCCTCCGCCACCGGCCGATGTCAGCCGGGCCAGTGCCGAGTTCCCCCCTCGGACGCCGCACGTCGGACCGAAGCGGTGGCGCCCGGTAGCGACACGGACGGCAGAAGCCAGGAGAACGGAGGGTGGCGATCAACCCCTGTCGTCGTTGACGGCGCTGAGCCGCTCGGCGACGATGGTGCAGAGCTCGGCCGGGTCGGCCCCGGCCGCGACGGCGGCGCCCCAGGCGGCGGCGAGCTCGCCGGCGAGCAGCCCGGCCAGCCGGCACTGCGCGGTGCAGGGCAGGCCGCCGTCGGTCTCGTTCTCACACATGTCGATCTCCGGTCGCTGCTTGTGCGCCAGGGCCGGGCGACCGGCCGAAGCTCGCTGTCCGTGTGCCCGGATCCGCTGGGTCGGGGATGGGACACACGCGTGGTCATGGCCGTTCACCGCAAGCCTCCTGTCGTCAGCAACCGGTCGAGGACGGTGGCGACGCCGTGCCGCCGCACCGCCTGGTGCACCGTGCGGAACCCGCCGCCGTAGACCGGGTCGGGGTTGGTGCTGAGCCGGCGGCGCAGCTCCAGCGCCATCGGGGTGCCGTGCCGCCGCAGCCACGCGTAGGCGAAGAGCTCGCACAGGCCCTCCTCGATCACGTCGTCGACCGGGGCCCGGCCGCGCAGCGCGAGCCAGGCGTGGCCGATCTCGTGGGCGACCGCGCGGCCGAAGTAGGTCGGCGGCAGGCCCGCGACGATGCTGATCCCGGTCACCCGTGTCCCCTCCGCTCCGCCGGTCGTCTGTTCCGTGAGCCCGAGCAGGACCCCCGTCGTCACCAGCCCGGCGGTCGCCGCGGCCTCCTCCGGGCTGACGATGCGCACCCGCACGCGGTCCGGCAGCTCCAGCCCGATGTCGGTCATCTGCCGGCGTACCGACGGCAGGTGCAGCCGGGCGTCCTGCTGGGTCTCCACCGCGTCGGCGAGGCACGTCGGGCAGCGCATCATCCCGGCGGCGAAGGGCCGCCAGCCCGGTGGCGCCGGGTCGGCGTGGGTCCGGGCGCAGAACATGCACTCGGCCAGGACCGGGTGGGCGGCGCAGGTGACCTCGCCGTGCAGCGACTGCCGGTATGCCAGCACCGGCCGGCTCCCGCAGACGGTGCACGCCGGCGCCACTACAGCGGCGTCCATCTGCCGGTCACCCTGTCCCGGATCCATCCCGTCGTCGCGGTGGTCTTCGCCGCCGGTACGACGGCCGCCGGGCGGGGCTGGGGCACCGTCCTGGCCGGGTCGGCCGCCGGCGGCGGCTTGCCGGTGAGCCGGTAGCGGAAGTAGTAGCCCCAGTCCTCGATGGGCGGCCGGCTGCCGGGCACCTCGCTGAGGGTGGCCCGCAGCAGCTGCCGGCCGTCGTCGTCGAGCGCCGCGTCGGCGCGCGCCGGGTCGCGGGTCGTGGACTGCTGGTCGCCGCTGCTGAAGACGCGCAGGACGAACAGGCCGAACTTGTAACAGTCGGACTGGGTGGTCAGCCACCCCTCCGGCGCGTCCCAGTCGGGCGCGTCGAGCTGCGCGACCTCGGCCATGGTGCCCTTCTTCCGGACGCCGTCGCAGTCGACGAGCATCACCGACGGGTGCCCGCTGAGCCGGAAGAGCTCGTTGCGGGCGTTGAGGTCGCCGAAGACCAGGTCCATGGCGTGCAGCCAGTGCAGCGCGGCGGCCAGGTCGCGGCAGATCGTCAGGCGCTGCTGCGCCGTGACGACCGGCATCCCGACCAGCGCCGCCCGTTGCGGCGGCACCAGCAGGTTCTGCACCTCCCGCGTCGACGTCTTCTTGGTGCCCGTGCCGGGCAGGGTGCGCAGCTGCATGAACGACGGGTCGATCAGCGGCATGATCACCCCGCTGACCTGACTGCCGTCCTCGACGACCCGCAGCGGCCAGGCGGTGAAGCTGTCCAGCTTGGCGCGGCCGGCCGGCTCCAGCCCGTTGCGGAACTTGACCAGCTGCCGCGGCCCCTGCCGGGCCTTGGACTCCGGCTTGTACTCCTTGTAGACCAGCGGGCCGGACGCGTCGGGGAGCCGCAGGTGCGGTGCCTCGTACACCCTGGCCTGCCCGCCCGTGCCGAGCAGCCGGCCGAGCGCGCCGAGCTGGCCCACGGTGACGACTTCGTCGGCCACCGCGTCACACGGCCCAGATCGCGACGGCGGTGCGATCGTCGTCGTGGGTCTTGCGGGCGAAGTCGACCTGCGCGGCGAACTGCAGCGGCGCCGGCGGCTCCCGCCACGCCTCGGCCAGGAACCTGCCGACGGTGCGGGTGCCGTCCTCCAGCGGGTCGCCGAGCCCGTCGCTCATGAGCACCACGACGTCGCCCTTCCGTACGGTGGTCGTGACGCACCCGCCGGCGGGTGGCCGGCTGAGCGGCAGCGCCTTCGTCACGGAGGTGGCCGCGCCCTCCCCGCTGTTCTTGGTCTCGAACATCGGCTGCCAGTGCCTGCCGTCGCGCAGCACCCACGCCGAGGAGTCCCCGACGGCGTAGAAGTACGCGTCGACCTCCGGCTCCACCGGGCGCAGGTCGATCACCCCGAACAGGGCGGTGGCGGCCAGGTGCCGGGCGATCTCGCCGGCGTCCAGCTCCCCGCCGTCCGGCGGCGGCTCGACCAGCTTGTTGCCGAGCCGGACGATCTCGTCGCTGAGCTGCGTCACGATCTCCGGCCAGTCGATCTCGGCCGGGGGCTTGCGGGTCAGCGCGAGCGAGACGAGCTCGGCGCCGAGCCGCGTGACGACGGACGCCGCCTTGTGCGACAGCTTGCTGTTGGACACCCCGTCGGAGACGACGGCCACGAGGTGGCGGCGGTCGTCGGTGCAGCGGAACGCGTAGTCGTCCTGCCGGACCGTGCCGTTGTACCGGTGGCTGAGGCCGCGCACGCTGGCCGCGCGCAGCTGCAGGACCCGGCGGTCGGTGACGTCGTGGAGGTACACGCCGTCCAGGACGGTGTCGCGCCGGTCCCACTCGGCCGGGTCGGGCCGCGGCTTCACCCTCAGCGCGGCGGCACCCGGCTCCCCGACGGAGTACGGCGTGAACCCACCGACCCAGTCAGGCTCCGGCCCCCGGCCCGGCGGCTGAGCCTGGGGTCGGACCTCGGCCCGCGGTTCGGACTGTGGCTGGGACTGGGACTGGGACTGGGACTGTGGCTGGGACTGCGGCTGGATCGGGGCCAGGGCCTTGGTCAGGACAGGCGTGTGCGCCTTCACCGGGGCCTGCGCCCGGGCGGGCCCGTGCGCCGGCACCTGGGGTGCCTGTGCCACGGTTTCCTGCTTCGTCGGCGACGGGCGGCGCGGGGCCGAGCGGCCCAGCGCGGCGTGCCCCTGGACGATGCGCCGGGCCTCGGCGACCGGATCCACCGGTGCGCCGCCCCAGTCGTGGCCCTGGTGGTACACCAGCCGGACGACGGCGAGCGGGTGCGCCGCGGTCAGCCCTTGCAGCGCCGTCTCCCACTCGTCGTCCCCGGCCTGCGGCCCGTCGGCCAGCACCAGCAGCAGCGGCGGCTGCGAGGCGAGGCCGTCGGCCTGGAAGGCGGCCAGGTCCTCCTTCATCCACCCGGCGACCTTCTGGAAGGCGGCGCCGTAGGCCCGCTCCCCCTCGACGGGGAGCGGGAGCGAGCCGCTCGCGTGCGCCGGCTCGGCCCGCAGCAGGACGCGCCGCACGGTGCGGCCGAAGCCGACGGCGGTGAGCCGGACCCGCGACCCGAGGTCCGGCTCCTTCAGCACGCCGATGAACCCCTGGACGAACGCGTCGACCGAGGCCTGCTTCGACGGGTTCGCCGGCTCGCCCGCCAGGTCCACGAGCAGGTACAGCGGCAGCAGCTCCGGGCTCATACGAAGTCGTCCGGGTCGTACTGCTTGATGCCGGCCGGCAGGCTCGACTTCGGCGGCAGGATCGTGCCGGTGCCGCCGCCGGCGAGGCTCAACCCGGACTGGATCATGCTGGAGATCAGGATCTCGGCCATGCCGGTGATCGCCTTCGCCGGGTCGTGGCCGGTCTCCATCATGTACAGCGCCATCTTCTTCGCGCCGGCCGACGGGTGGATGAGTGAGCTCATCACCTTGATGTCGGCCTGGTCGACGCCGCACGGGATGAAGTTCGGGTAGATCCGCGCGGACGTGAGGTCGGCGAACGCCCGCTCCCACACCTGCTTCTGGTCGGTGGGCTCGCCGTCGCTGATGAACCAGACCGCCGGCCGGTGCACGACGTACTGGTCGGCCTTCAGCTGCGCGACGTTGGCGTCGATCTCCCGCTGGAGGGTCTGGAACGCGGCGGCGTAGCTGGTGCCGCCGCGCACCGACAGCGCCGGCAGCGTGAGGTCGGGGTCGAGCAGGTCGCACAGCGGCAGCCGGACCTGCGCGTCGTCGGAGAAGTCGATGAGCCCGAAGCGCACCTTGTCCGACAGGATCGGGTTCTCCGACAGCGCGTCGACGATCGCCGGCATGATCTTGTTGGCCTCGTCGAGCTTGCTGCCCTGCATCGACAGCGACACGTCGACGACGAGGTAGAACGGCAGGAGCTTGGCTCCGGAGTGGTCCATGGTGTTCCTCTCGGTCGGGTTGGGATCAGGGGGCGCCGCGGTCGGCGGACAGGCCGCTCACCGCGGTCGCCAGATCGGTCACGGCCCGCGCCTGGTCCTGCAGCCGCTCCAGCTCGGCGGCCACCCTGGCGTTGCCGCCGTCGAAGCGCTGCGGCCAGATGGACGACATGTCCTGCCGGCAGAGGTTCTCGTAGTCGCGTTCGCTGCGGTTGGTGCGGATGACGGTGTCGAAGAACCGGTCGGCGGCGGCGGCGAGGATCCGGGTCATCAGCCGCACCTCGTCCAGCAGCGCGGTCTCCAGCTCGACGACGCAGTGCTCGACGACGGCGGTGAGCTCGTCGTACAGCCCGTCGACGCCGGCCGCGGCCGTCTGCTGGAACGCGGCCCGCTGCGGCACGGCCGGGTCCGGGTGCCCGAACTGCCCGACGACGCGGGACACGCGCTTGCGCGACCCGTCCGGCATCACCACCCACTGGCTGCTACCGCCGCCGGTCGGCGCGGCCTGCCGCGCCGGAGCCGCCTGGGCCGGAGCTGCCTGAGGCGGAGCGGCCTGGGCCGGAGCAGCCTGGGTCGGCGCGGCCGCGGGGCGCGGCACGGACCGCGGCGGCGGGGGCCACTGCGAGGACGGCGCCGGCGCGGACGGTGGCGCGGATGGCGGTGCGGACGGCGGCACGACGGTGTCCCAGTGCACCTCGCGGACGATCGGCTGGGTGACCCGCAGCACGACGCTGCCGTAGTCCTTCTTCAGCTCGCACATCCGGTGCAGGGCACCGGCGAGGATCCTCGCCTGCCGGTCGCCGGCGGTGGCCCGCAGGTCGTGCAGGGCGTTCGGCCCGGCCGGCACCAGCTCCGGCGTCAACCGGCCGCGCAGCACCTCCGCCACGTCGTCCCACAGCTGCTGGACCGACTCGGCCAGCGACAGGTCGATCCCGCTGAAGATCTCCCCGATCCTGGTCCGCGCCCGGTAGTACTCGTCCTGCTTGGTCTCCAGCGGCCCGTGGACGAACTGACCGTGGATCTTGGTGGTCCAGGTGGCCCGGTCGCCGTGCCCGAGCCCGCCACGCGTCCAGGCCCGCGCCTCGCCGACCGCTTCGGCGATCGCCTCCGTCAGGGTCCGGCCGGCGTCACCCGCGGCCAGCGCCGCGTCGTACCGGTCGACGAGCCGCGACAGGTCGTCGGCGAGGTCGTTGCGCAGCTCCTCGGCCAGGGTCCGGAACTCGTCCTCCCGGTTCGGCAGCAGCTGCGCCAGGTCCTGGCCGCTGCGCCGCACCTCGGCGGCGAACGCGGCGACCGCGGCGGCGGCCCCGGACGCGACCGACACCGCCGCCCGGACCACCGCGCGGTCCATCTCCGCCAGCTTCCCCGCCAGGTGCCGCAGCAGCGGCTGGAGCAGCTCCTCGACGACCTCGTCACGGACGGCGACGTCCGCGGTCAGCACCCGGATGTCGCGCTCCAGCGAGGCGTCCCGGACGCTCTTGACGGTGTTGTCGAAGTACTCGCCCTCCGGGTCGTTGGCCCGGTCGCGGTTGACGACGACCACGTAGTAGTCCTCGAGCGGCACGCCGCCGCGCGCGGAGTCGGCGAGGTTGCGGGTGTAGGAGTCCTCGGCCAGGTAGCTGGCGCCCTTGCGGTCGCCGCGCTTGACCATCACCAGCAGGTCGATCTCGTTCTTCACCTGCTGCAGGAACTGCCGGTCGATGTCCAGCCCGGCCTCGCCCGAGCCGGGCAGGTCGATCAGGCCCAGCCGCGTCGCCGTTCCGTCGAGGAAGGACTGCTCGATCCGCACGCTGCGGACCGCGTGATATGGCTGGACCTCCACCGGGTCGCCGGTCTCCTTGCGCGGATAGGCGATGTACGGCCGGAGCCGCTCGAACGGCACGGTGACCGTGCGGTCCGGTCCGAGCAGCAGCGCCTCGTAGCTGGCCAGCGACCGGTGCGCGGCGTGCAGCTTGCGCAGGTAGTCGTCGGCCTTCGCGCCGGCGGCCTCGGCGCTTCCGGCGGCCGGGTAGCGGTAGTCGCGGAAGCCGGCGATGTCCTGCGGCACCGGCCCGAGACCGGCCTGGTCGTGCAGCGGGGCGAGGTACCCGTCCCGGAACGACGCCCAGGTGTGCAGCATCAGCGTCGCCGACGGCGTGCCCTCGGTGTGGTAGATGCTGCTGGCCGCCGCCGTCGTCGGGTTGAACCGCGTCGACGGCACCACCGTGTCCGGCAGGTTCGTGATCGTGCGCAGCAGCGTGCTCTTGCCGACCTTCGTCGCGCCGATCACGCCGATGTTGACGGTCTCCCGCCGCACCCGGGCGGCCGCCGCGTCGATCTGCCGGCCCGCGTCCGTGATCCGCCCGCCCGTGCCGGCGAGCGCGCGCCCCTGCTGGAGCAGCCCGCCGACCTCGGCGATGATCCGCGCCCGCTCCGCGACGTCCTGCTCCCGCCGGACCGCCTGGTCGGCCGCCTCCAGCAGCCCGACGAGGCGGTCGAGCCCGCCGGTCATCGCCGCCCAGCCGGCGCTGAGCCGGTCGACGAACGCCCGCTGGCCGCGCCGCCCGTTCAGCGCCTCATTGATCCGAAGGTGGATGTCGGTCTCGGCCACGCCCCAGCTCCTTCACTCGTCGCTCAAGGCTCACTTGACGGACAGCGCGGCGGTGGCCGCTGTCCGTCAGAAGCCGCGTGCGAGTGAACGCCCGACATCCCGATGGAGGCTGAGTGACGTGTCCATGCTTGGACAGCGGCGCGCGCGTGGCGACGACACGGTGTACGTCCGAGCGACGCCGCAGAAGGTCGAGCTGACCGAGACCTACGCCGTCGATCAGGAGATCTCACGCAACCCCACGATCGAACAGGTCGGCGACGGCGCCGGCCGGATCGAGGCCACCGTCCCGTACGACGGGTACGAGTTCTTCACCCGGCAGGCCGTCGCCGACGTGGAGCGGGCGCTCGGCGCGCGCGGCGCCCATGGCGAGCGCCGGGCCACCATCGGGCACCTGCTGCTCGCCGACCACACGAACACGTCGGGCCTGCGCAACGTCATGCGGCCGCACGGCCAGGCCGGCCTCGTCCCGCTGAGCATCCCGGTGGCGGACCGCGACGGGACGCTCGACCTGAGCGGCGGCCGGCAGGCGAGCGTCGTCACGCTCGACTACCAGCCGGAGAACCCGCCGGTGTACCCGGTGTCGCTGACGGTCGAGCTGGACGACCTGGACACCCTGACCGGCACGTTCGACACCATGCAGACGCTGATGACCCGCGGGCGGGAGAACCCGTCACTGGTCATCGAGCGGCTCCAGCAGGAGGCCAGCTTCTCCAGCGCGCTGCTGCTGACGTTCCGGGTCAAGATCGCGATCCCGGTCAAGGCCGGCTACCCCGCGCTGCGGCCCTCGGTCACCGACATGTCGGTGGAGTGGCCGACGCTCACCTCGATGCGCAGCACCGAGCTGTACATCGAGAACTTCGGCGGGCAGCCCGACCAGCGGATCCGCCGGGCGCCCGTGCGGTACAACCCGGTGAAGGGCCGGCTGGAGTGGAAGGCCGTCCCGATGCGTGAGGTGAAGGAGGGCGGGCCGGGCAACGGCGCCGGCACCCGGGTCTTCCTCAGCGCGAGCTGCCTGCTGAAGATCGGGCACCCCGGCGAGCTGTTCGACCAGGACCAGCTCGAGGTGACCGCCCGGGTGCGGGTGCCGGACTACCTGCTGTCCGGGATGGAGGCCCGCCTCTACGACGCGACCGGGCACCCGCAGCGCACACAGCCGAAGCTGGCCACGAAGCTGAACGTCCGCACCATGGTCTACCCGGCCGACATCTTCGCCGGGCGGGCGTTCTCGCCTTACCACCAGTTCGTCGTCGACGACATCCTCCCCGACGAGAAGCGGATCACCGACGTCGTCACGGTGCTGCGCAACTCGAGGTTCACGGTCGACGAGCCACGGCCGAAGGATCCGCAGGACCCGCTCGCCCCGACGTGGCTGGTGGTGGCGCACCGCAGCCAGGGGCCGGACAGCCTGGACCTCCTGGTCGCCGTCGAGGGCGAACGCACCACCCAGGGTCACAAGCAGCTCCTGCGCTCGGACTACGAGGTCAGCGGGATCAGGGACAGCGGCCGGCTCAAGGTGTCCGTCATGGCGACGCTGCCGCGGGACCACCGGGAGCTCACCCGTGAGATCAACGCATTCCAGAGCAAGCTGCGCGAGCGCTACCACTCGCACCAACTGTCCAGGAAGTCGGCGGGATCATGACTGAAGAACTGGTGGACCGCGCGCCGAGGGTGCGCTGTTACGAGTGCGGGTCCGACCGCGTCTTCGCGGTGTGTCACCACTGCCAGCGGCCGATGTGCGACCACCACAGCCCGCTCGCCTACCGGCAGGGCGGCACGCTGGTCCGGATGCCTGGCGGGTCGGCCGAGGAGGCGCGCCCGGCCAGCAAGGAGCTCGCCGGCCTGCACCTGGGCGGCCTGCGGGAGGCCGTCTACCACTGCAAGGACCACGTGCACATGGTCCGCGGCAGCCTGATGCCCTGGGTGTACGGCGGCGCCGGCGCCGCGGTGCTCGGGCTGCTCCTGCTGTGCGTCGCCGCGAAGTTCGGCCTGTTCCTCATCCTGACCGGCGGGCTGGTCGGCGGCGGTGCCTGGCTGCTCGACCGGGCCATGGCCACGCGGATCGTGCGCCCGCCGCTGCCGCTCGTCCCGCAGGTGAACACCGTCGAGCTGCTCGAGCGGCTCTCCGGGTACGTCCGGCTCGAGGACGGCGAGTACACGAGCACCGTCGAGTCCCTCACCGGGCAGCTGACGGCCGAGATGTCGGCCAACGAGGGCCACGCCGCGCTCCGCGCCTACCGCAGGAAGTTCGGGGTGCCGGCCGCCGAGCCGGTGCCGTTCTCCGGCGGGTACCTGATGCTGCAGGGCAACGTCGGCCTGGCGTTCCGGGCCGGGCAGGCGCCGGTGCTCAGCGGCGGCACCGGCGTCTCGATCGGCGGCGAGTCCGCCGACGAGCACGAGCTGTTCCCCGCCGACCCGCAGCTGCCGCAGCGCGAGAGCACCCTCGCGATCGACTACGAGGTGCAGGACCGCCGCAGCCCGCGCGAGATTCCACTGTGGATCGTGCCGTCGCTGGTGCCGGCCTCGGACCGGCGGGCGCTGGAGATCGACCTGCACTGGAACCGGCTCGGCCCCGAGCGGGAGCAGCGGCTCAGCCTCGCCGTGTTCGACCTCATCGAGCTGGAGGTGCCGGCCAGCTGGGGCACCGTGGAGAGCTCCGCACCCGGCCAGGTGGCGATCGGGCGGTCCGGCGGGCGGCGGACGATCCGCTGGAAGCAGCTGCCGCCGCCGCGGCCCGGGGCGCGCAGTCTCACCCTGCAGCTGCGGTTCGAGCGGCCCATCACGGAGGTGCCGGAGTCGACGGACCCGGACGACGACGGCAGCCGCAGCCGGCTCACGCTCTCCGGGAAGGTGGAGGCCACCTTCGAGGGGCTGCTGTCCGGGGTGACCGGCGTCGGCGTCTACCTGCCCGGCGGCGGGCCCGGCCACTCGCCGCGGCCGAAGACGCAGACGAAGGTGGCGGTGACCTTCGACGCCAGCCTCCGCTCGATCCGCTACCAGGACGACCGGGTCGTGCCGGACGAGAACCACGAGAGCGACCTCGCGCAGGGCCGGCACCGGGCGGACGAGTTCCACGGGGTGCTGCCCGACTCGCGGACCGTCGCGGAGCTGACCAACGCGATCAGCTCCGACGGCTACTACGTGAAGAGCGTCGTGGAGCACCCGCCGTTCCGCGACGACGTCCGGATGGGTGTGGTGAACCGGGTCTGGGACATCGCCGGGCGGATGTACGTCGGGCTCTTCCCGATGGACTTCGACATCAACCTGCGCGGCGACGAGATGGCCGTGCAGGACGGGTTCACCGGCAACACGGTCGTGCAGGTGACGGTCAAGGGCGCGTACGCCAAGGGGACCCTGGTCGACAGCCGGGAGTCCTCCGACACGACCGGCGCCGTCATGGACCTCGCGGACGCGACGGTCGAGACGGACCTGCAGGGCGACGAGCTGCTCCGGCGGATCGAGGACACCTGGGTCAGCCTGCACACCAGGGTCACGGACCTGCTGGCCGCCCGGGCCGAGCGGACCGTCCGGCGGCACGCGCTGCCCGGGGCGGCGGAGAAGATCCACCACGGCGAGCTGGTCGACACCGTCCCGGAGCACGCCGTGCGGGCCGACCCGTTGCCCGCCGTGTCCGCGACGGCCGTGCCCATGCAGACCGGGCCCACGCAGACCGGGTCCATGCCCACCGTGCCCGTGCCGGCGGCGCCTGTCACGCCGGTGCCTGTCGCGTCGAACGGCGGGCCGGCGCCGGGAGACCGGCGCGCCGAGCTCGTCCGGCAGCGGGAGGCCGCGGACGACGCGGTGATCAACGGCCGGATCAACGAGGACACGCACGGCCGGATCGTCGCCCGGATCGAATCGGAGCTCAGCAGGCTGGAGGCGTCACGATGAACATCAAGTGCGGGGTCAACGGCGAGGGGCGCGACGTCCACCAGATCTTCGTGTGCCACCACTGCGGCATGCCGGTGTGCGAGGAGCACGGCTGGGTCGTCGCGGCCGACGACGCGTTCGCCGAGTTCACCCACGTGCTGTCGGTGCTGCCGGACGTGCCGCCACCGGCGACGGGGCTGACGGTGCCGCGGCCCGCCATGCACTGCCGCGACTGCGTGGACAGGTTCCACAAGGGCACGGTGAAGCGGCACGGCTGGGCCGACCCCCGACCGGTCGTCCGGCCATGATCGAGGTCTCCGTCACGCCCGGCGACGTCGTCGCCGGGCGCGCGACGCCGCTGTCGATCCGCTTCGCGAACACCGGCCGCGGCTCGTGCTTCAACGTCGTGTTCAAGCTGCGGCTGCCGACCGGGGTCGTGCTGATGAGCGGCTCCGGCCAGGTCGAGATCCCGGCGATCCGGGCCGGCCAGACCCACACGCACACGGTCACCGTCGCCGCCCGGCGGGTCGGCGCGTTCGAGCTGACCAGCACCAACTTCTCCTACCGCGACGAGAACGACAGCCCGGTGCGGGTCAACGACTTCCGCGCCGGCCTGACCGCGACGGCCGCGCCGGCGCCGGAGCGCCGCAAGCAGCCCTCCGGCCGTCTCCGCGTCGAGTGCGAGGACCGCGAGCTCGACCTCGGCGCGTGGGACGAGCTGTCGGTCAGGGTCACCAACACCACCGGCGTGCCGCTCGACGACGTCATCGTCGACGTCGTCGGCCCCTTCTCCGGCGACGGCAAGCGGTCCCGGATCGCCGTCCTGGCCGACGGCGCGACCGCGAGATGCACCTTCGCGGTGAACGCGGCCCAGGGCGGGCGGCACGTGCCGGTCACCGTCAGCACCACGTACGGCTACCGGGACCTGGGCGGGGACCTCCGCACGGCCCGGCAGGAGGACCACGCGACCGTCGTCGTGCGGGCGGTCGAGCCGCGGCAGGAGTCCCCGTCGGTGCAGACCGTCCTGTACCTGGCGGCCAGCCCGCGCAACCTGCCGCAGCTGCGGTCGGACCTGGAGATGCGCAAGGTCAAGGAGCGGCTCCAGCTGAGCCGGCACCGGGACCAGTACCGCATCGAGCCCTTCCTCGCCGCCCGCTTCGACGACATCAGCCAGGCCCTCGTCGACTACGAGCCGCAGATCGTGCACTTCTCCGGCCACGGCGACAGCGACGGCAACCTGTGCGTCGAGGACGAGACCGGCAACAGCACCAAGGTCACCCCGGAGGGGCTCGCCGGGCTGTTCGGCCAGCACAGCTCGACGATCCGCTGCGTCGTGCTCAACGCCTGCTACTCGCAGCGGCTCGCCGAGGCGCTGACGGCGCGGATCGACCACGTCGTCGGCATGCGCTACCGCATCGGCGACGAGGCGGCGATCGAGTTCAGCGTCGGCTTCTACCTCGGGCTGTTCGCCGGCTGGGCGGTGCCGGACGCGTTCGCCCGCGGCCGGACGCACCTGCTCGCCCGGCCGGCGCTGTACCGCGAGCACGACTCGCCGCTGCTGTTCCCGCCCGCATGACCAGCGGTTTCAGACCTTCTCGATCCAGAACTGGATGGACTTCGGCGGCAGGGTCAGCGCCAGGACCGGGCCGGTCTTGTCGCCGAGGCCGCTGTTGTACTGCGACGGCGTGTACTGCTGCCCGTGGAAGGCTCGCGTCGAGCCGGTGTCCACGGTGTACGAGACGGATGCGGTGCCCCGGTTGGTGAAGGCGAAGACCAGCTTGCCCTGCGGCGTCTTCCAGGCCATGATCCGCTGGTCCTGGCGCACGGTGCCCTCGTCGACGTGGTGGCGCACGGAGTTCCACGGCAGGTACTGCACGAAGCCGGCGACGGCGTGCCAGTTCTGGCGGTTGTAGTCCCAGTGCCCCTTGGCGATGTTGGCGTACTTCGTGAAGTCGTTGTCGTCGTACGGGCGCCAGAAGCCGAGCGAGTAGCCGGCGGCCTCCGTGTTGTACGTGGGCTTGAGCGCGTGCAGCCAGAACCAGGTCGGCGAGTTCTGGAACGTCATCCAGTTCATGATGGACTGCGCGGTGTTGATCATCCGCCAGTCGCTGGTGCCGCCGGACAGGTACTCGAACTCGTTGTTGTAGACCACCTTCCCGGCCGCGTTGCCGGTGAACGCGCCGGCGGTCAGCTGCTCGTTGCTGTCGGCGCCGATCCGGTGCCAGCTCCAACCGTCCACATAGGACAGCGCGGTGGCGTCGGCGCGGATGAGCGCGCCGCCGCGGCCGTTCTGCCCGGCGTTGGAGTCGGCGTGGATGTGGATGTCGGGCCGGCTCGCCCGGATCTTCCCGGCCGCGACCTTGAACGCGGCGTAGTACTGCTCGTTGGAGTAGCCGCACGCGGAGTACGCCAGGTTGGTCAGGTGCGGCTCGTTCTGCAGCCCCCACATCTTCACCGGGATCCCGTTGGCCTCCAGGTACTCGATGTCACGCACGAGCGCGTCACCGAACTGGTCCAGCGCCGCCGGCGTGGTCGAGGCGAGCGTGCCGCCGATGTAGCTGTTCGTGGACTTCCAGGCGGGCGCCGGCGACCAGTACTCGGCCGCCACGCCCTCGATCCCGGACTGCTGGATCAGCTCGCGGATCTCGGCCATCTGCTCGGGCCACCGGCCGACGATGTTCTTCCGGTCGGCGGTCAGGCCGCGCAGGTACAGGCCGAGGGCGAGCCGGCAGTAGCGGAACCCCCGGTCGGGGCGGACCTTCAGCATGTCCCGGTAGAGCCGGGTGCGCTCCTCGGCGATCAGGTCGTGCGGCACCGACGTGGTCGCCTCGGGCAGCCCGTTGTTGCCGGAACCGATCGAGTCGAACTGCAGCTCGACGCCGAGCCCCCAGATCGTCTGGCGGGGCTGGTCGTGGCGGATGACGTAGTCGGCGGCGGCCGCGGACGCGGGTGCGGTGCGGGCGGCGGTGCCGAGGACGGCCCCGGCGCCGGCCGATGCGGCCAGGCCGAGGGTGGAGCGGCGGGTGAGTGCCATGGCGGTGGAACTCCTCTCGGATCTCACAGTGGTGGAAGACCTAAGGCGGCGCGTGGGGCGGCCCGCAGCAGGCTGGCCGCCTGCACGGCCGACGCGCCGCCGTCGAGCACGATCTCGGTCGCCGTCAGCAGGGCCGCGGCGGGAGAGACCACAAAGGACACCGCGGCGGCGACGTCCTCGGGGGTGCCGAGCCGGCCGAGGTGCGCCTCGCGCTGGCGGGCCTCGTCCTCGGGACCACCCAGTCGTGCGGTGGTCGCCGGTGTACGGATCCAGCCCGGTGAGACGGTCACGGCCCGGATGCCGTGCGCGGCGTAGTCCACGGCGAGCTGGCGGGTGAACGCCACCAGTCCGGCCTTCGCGGCGGCGTACGCCGGCAGACCAGGAGCGACGGTGTGCCCGAGCACGGATCCGATGGTGACGATCACGCCCTCGCCGGCGGCCGTCATGCCGGGCAGCACCTGGCGGGCGCACAGGAACGCGGAGGTGAGGTTGGCGTCGATGATCCGGTGCCAGTCGGCCGGCTCGGTGCGGTGGACGGGCGCGCCCTCGGTGAGCCCCGCACACGTGACGAGCACGCCGACGGTCCCGATCGCGGCGAAGAGCCGCTCGACCGCGCCGGCGTCGGTGAGGTCCGCCTCCTGCCGGTCGATGCCCACGACGTCGTGGCCGTCCGCCTGCAACCGGGCGGCCACGGCCGACCCGATGCCGCCCGCCGCCCCCGTCACGACCGTTCTCATGCTCTGAACACCCCTCTCATGCCCTGAACACCTCTCTCACGCTCTGAACACCTCTCTCACGCTCTGAACACCTCGTATCTCGCGATGAGCGACTCGTCGAGCGTGACGCCGAGGCCGGGGCCCTCCGGCACCGCCAGCGCACCGTCCACAAGGGACGGCTTGGTGACCGGGAGGTCGTCGCGCAGCGGGTTCGGCAGCCGGTTGTACTCGTAGATCGGCACGTTGGGGGTCGCGGCGGCGAACTGCAGCGCCGCGGCGAGCCCGACCGCCGAGCCGACCCCGTGCGGGGAGACGGTGACGTGGAAGGCGTCGCACAGCGCCGCGATCCGCCGCGCCTCGGTGATGCCGCCGGCCCGCGCCAGGTTGGGCATGACCACGTCGACGGCGCGGGCGAGCAGGAAGTCGCGGTACCCGTACCGGCTGAACTCGCTCTCACCGGTCACCACCGGGATCCGGACGGCGGCGCGCACCTCGGCGAGCCCGGCGACGTCGTCCGTGGCCAGAGGTTCTTCCAGCCACCGCACGCCGAGGCCGTCGAGCGCCTGGCCGAGCCGGATCGCGGTCTTCACGTCGTAGGCGCAGTTGAGGTCGACGTGCAGCGCGGCCCGGCCGGCGAGGGCGTCGACGACCGCCGACGCGTGGGCGAGGTCGGTGGCCTCGCCGCGCCCGAGCTTGAGCTTCATCGCGCGGAAGCCCTGGTCGAGGAACGCGTGGGCGCGCTCGGCCGACTCGGCCGCGTCCGGCAGGAACGGGATCGGGCTGGCGTAGACCGGGACCGTGTCGCGGACCGGCCCGCCGAGCAGCCGGTGGACCGGCAGCCCGGCGGCCTTGCCGCGCAGGTCCCACAGCGCCAGGTCGACGCCGCTGATCGCCTCCAGGTAGAACCCGCCGGTCCGGCCGGCGCCGGACTGCGCGCCGAACATCAGCTCCCACAGCGCCTCCGACGCGCCCGCGTCGCGCCCGACCAGCATCGGGGCGAGCAGCGTGCCGACGATCGTCGCGGTCACCCGCGGCTCGGGCAGGCCGTAACACTCGCCGATCCCCTCGATGCCGTCGACCGTCCGGATCCGCACGAGGGTGGTGTACTGGCCGAGCCGCGGCAGGACCCGGTGGCTCGACGCGGGGGTCGTGAGCCAGTCCGGGACGGTGTCGTAGAGGTCGGCGAACGGCGCGGCGAGCGCGATGGCCTCGACGGAGGCGATGGTGAGACTCATTTGATGAGGGCGTTCATCCGGTCACGGGCAGCCATGAGCGCGTCCTTCGGGGTCTTCTTGCCGATGAGGATGGCCTGGACCTCTTCGGCCAGGACCTTCTCCATCTGGGAGAACTGCGGGTAGATCCAGAACGGGCTGGCGCTGGAGTTGACGCCGATCTGGCTGGTGAAGTCGGTGGCGAACTTGTCGTTCTTCACCTCGGTGGCGGCCTGCCCCGCGTTGGTGGTCGGCGGGAGGCCCGCCTTGGTGAACCATGGGATCGAGTAGCCGGTGTCGGTGGTGATGGTCTTCGCGAAGTTCGCGGCCGCGGCCGCGCCGGCGCCGTTGACCACCACGATGATCTGCCCCCACGCGAGGTGCCGCGGCTTGTCGCCCTGCTTGGCGACCGGCCGGGCGACGGGGACCATCTTCGTGCCGAGGTCCTTGTCGGGTGAGGATTTCGTGACGGCGGCGCGGCCGCCGATGGCGTCCTCGTAGAAGGCGGTCTTGCCCTGGGACATCAGCGCGCGGGCGTCGACGCGGTTGACGTCGGGGGCGATGAGCTTCTGGTCGTAGAGCTTCTTGTACCAGGTGAGCGCCTCGATCGACGGGTCGTCGCCGATGACGATCCGGTCGTTCTCGACGATCGGCGACCCGAACTCCCACAGCCACGGGATGATGTCCTTGAGCTGGTCGACCTTCGTCATCCCGGCCCACGGCACCACCCCGCCGCCGAGGCCCTTGACGGCGGTGAGTGCCGCCTCGAACTCGGCGACCGTCTTCGGGGCGCTCGTGACGCCGGCCTTCGTCAGCAGCTCGGTGTTGCTGATCAGGCCGATGCCGGCGGTGGTCCACGGCAGGCCGTACTGCACGCCCTTGGACTGGCCGAGCGCGAGCGGGGCGGCCGCGTAGTCCTGGCCGGCGGCGACGCTCTTGAGGTCCAGGAGCTTGCCGGTGGCGGCGAGGGTGGCGAGCCAGGCGACGTCGAGCTGGACCGCGCCGGTCAGCTGCCCGCCCTGCACCTGCAGCAGGACCTGGTTGAGGTAGTCGTTGTACGGGTAGGACGGCGTGCTGATCTTCGTCCCGGCGTTCGCGGCGGCGTACCTGTCGATCGCCGCCTGCAAGGGCTCCTTCGTCACGGCCTCGTTGTAGGCCCAGCTGGTCAGGGGGAACTCTTTGACGCCGTCGTCCTTGAGGCCTTCGGTGCCGGCGGGCTTCGGGGTGCTGGTCGATGGGGCGCAGGCGGCGAGGACGGTGCCGAACGCGCCGAGCTTGAGTATGTTGCGGCGGCTGAGGGACATGGGTGTGCTCCTGGGCTGGGGCGGGGTGTTCAGCGGGAGGGGTTGTTCAGCGGCGGGGGTGTCCAGCGGCGGGGTGTTCAGCCCTTCACGGCGCCGGCGGTGAGGCCGGCGACCAGATAGCGCTGGAGGATGGTGAAGCCGATGACGACGGGGAGGGACACGACC